>WTIQ01000263.1 GCA_011525185.1 Paracoccaceae bacterium
CCCAATTTCAAGTAATGACGTTGTGATGGAAGAATTCTTTTTATTCTCTGACATAGTACTGCCCCGCTAGGCCCCAAATTCAACAATAACCGCCCCAAGCGCGATCACAGCCATGAGAGCACTGCGAAAGGGGCCAACTGGCTCTTTTAAGAAATACCACCCAATCAGGGCAGCAAATACCGTAGATGTTTCTCGCAATATCGCGGCTTCACCGACTTTGTCCAGACGTGTTGCAAGCATTATTGATCCAAAACTCATGAAAGCAATCACACCTCCAAAGGCACCTTTCAGCATAAGCGGAGCCAATGCAGGGCGATTTGCCATCTTGAGATACCGCCTCAGGACAAACGGAGGGAGCGCAATTCCATCGACCACAAAGAACCAAACCACAAAAGAAATAGGGTTTTGAGCAATACGGATCGCCCAAGCATCATAGGCCGTGTAAAGCGCGACAAAAACCCCCGTACAAACCGCCAAAAAGAGAGCGAGAGGGAGCGTGTCACGGGTCTTTTCAAGATATTTAAAGTTATAGAGCGCCAGCCCAAAAATACCCCCAAGCAGCACACCGACGCCGATCCATTGCGTGTGGGTAAATCGCTCATCAAACACCAGATAAGCCGCTAAAATGGCAAATATAGGTCCACTTCCACGGATCACAGGATAGACCACCGTATAATTGCCCCGCACAAAGGCCATGGCCTGCAATAGCTTATAGCCCGTATGAATAACAAAAACACCGATAAACAAAGGCCAGAGCTCTGGTTCTGGCCAAGGTAAAACGAACAAAGCCAAGGGGAGGGCGATCATAAAATAGGAAAAGTCAATCGCACCACGGGCGAGCCACGGATCATGGCGCCCCTTTTGAAGCGCCGATAGGGACGCATGTAAAATGGCCGCTAAAATTGCGAGGCAAGAAGCCACAAGCGGAGCGTACTCCGTCCCTTCCAAAGAGAGGATAAGCTCTGTCATCTAAGCTTATTTAAACTGACCCGTTAGAGCCCGTGCAAATTCTTCAGGATCAAACGGGGCAAGATCATCAATTTGCTCACCCACACCGATCGCGTGGATAGGCAGGCCAAATTTATCAGCCAAAGCAACCAAAACGCCGCCCTTTGCCGTTCCATCGAGCTTGGTCATCACAAGCCCAGAGACATCGGCAAGCTTGCGAAAAGTGTCAACCTGGCTCAGTGCGTTTTGACCTGTTGTTGCATCCAACACCAAAAGCGTGTTGTGCGGCGCTTCTGGATCTTGCTTGCGAATTACACGCACGATTTTGGCTAGCTCCTCCATCAGATCTGTTCGGTTTTGTAACCGCCCTGCTGTATCGATCATCAACAAGTCAGCCTTTTCAGTGCGGGCTTTTTCTATGGCGTCAAAGGCAAGGCTCGCAGGATCTGAGCCTTCGGGCGCTGTGAGAACAGGCACCCCCGCCCGTTCCCCCCAGACCTGCAATTGCTCCACCGCTGCGGCGCGAAACGTATCTCCCGCGGCAATCACCACGGATTTTCCTGCGTCTCTAAATTGACTGGCAAGTTTCCCGATTGTGGTGGTTTTGCCCGAGCCGTTAACCCCGACGACCAAAACAACTTGGGGCTTTTGTGCGTATAGAGGCATTGGTTTGGCAACTGGCTCCATAATCCGCGCAATTTCGTCTGAAAGAAGCGTCTTTATCTCCTCTGTCGAAAGCTTCTTACCAAAGCGCCCCTCCGCAATATTCGCAGTAACACGCAAGGCCGCATCAACCCCCATATCTGACGCGATCAACAACTCCTCCAGTTGTTCGAGCATATCATCATCAAGAGCACGCCGTATCGTGGCGGTCTCTCCCCCCCGCCCTATCAGACGCCCAAAAAAACCTGCCGATTTCTCTTTTGGCGTCTCTGGCTTTTCGGTAGAGATCTCAGCCCCTTGGACTTCTTCAAGCAAAGGATCAGGTTCTTGCATTGTGGGGGGCACTTCGACTTCAGGAGGCTCGGTTTGCGCTTCAGTTCCATCGCGCTCTAAACTGGTTTCAGGCTGAGCAAGCGCCTCTTCTTCAACCTCTCCCCCCTCCTCAACAATAGCATCCAAGCCCTCCTCAAGCTTTGAAGACGATTTGAACAAACGTTCTTTAAGTTTGGAAAAAAAGGCCATGAATGTGGTCCGCTTATGAACAGTTACTCGCCTATGTAAGCGGCTTTCTCATGTTTTGAAAGCCTTCGAATATTCAAAAAATTTTCGCGCGGCTTTGCTATCCAAGCTTCAAATAGAGACCTTTCATAATACGGCAATACCGACGTATCTAGAAGTCATGCCCCCATAAACGCGGCATGACTTCGAAAACCAATCCTCATAGGAGCGATATCAAATCTCGTCCGAGAAATGTTTCATCGTGAGACGGATCGGATTGGGCGCCGCTTGTCCCAGACCGCAGATTGAAGCGTCCACCATTGCAGCGCTCAAGTCTTCGAGCAGCTCTTGATCCCAAGTCTCAGCCTGCATCAGTTTGACCGCCTTCTCACAGCCCACACGACAGGGTGTGCATTGTCCACAGCTTTCATCTTCAAAGAAGCGCAGCATATTGAGCGCCGCATCGCGGGCCTTGTCCTGATCCGAGAGGACCACAACAGCAGCCGAGCCAATGAAACTTCCATGCGGTTGCAATGTGTCAAAATCGAGCGGAATATCATCCATATGAGCGGGCAAAATCCCTGAAGAGGGCCCGCCAGGTTGATAGGCCTTAAAGCTGTGACCCTCTAGCATACCGCCAGATGCCTCTATTAAATCCGTAATGGTGGACCCCGCTGGCAACAAATAGACACCCGGCTTTTTGACCCGCCCCGAGATTGAATAGCTCCTCAGCCCTTTGCGTCCGTTCTTTTCAACAGACGAGAGGATTTCTGGCCCTTCGCGGCAAATTTTTGCAACCCAGTAAAGCGTTTCGACATTATGAACGAGGGTTGGACGGTCAAAAATCCCAACCTGCGCCACAAAGGGGGGACGATGACGTGGCATCCCGCGTTTGCCCTCGATGCTTTCGATCATCGCGCTTTCTTCGCCACAAATATAAGCCCCAGCGCCGCGGCGCAGATCAATATATCCCTCAGGCACAATGCCCGCAGCTTCCAACGCTTTGATCTCTTGGTCCAAAATATGAAGCACTGCGGGATATTCATCACGCATGTAGATAAAGGCCTTTTCAGCCTCAACCGCCCATGCGGCGATCAGCATTCCTTCCAAAAAGACATGCGGTGTACGTTCCAGATAGTAGCGGTCTTTGAACGTGCCAGGCTCGCCCTCATCCCCGTTGACCGCAAGATAACGCGGACCTTCGTTCATCCGAACAAAGCCCCATTTTTTGTCCGATGGAAACCCAGCACCACCAAGCCCCCGCAGTCCAGAGGAGAGAACCTTTTCCTGAACCTCTTCCCAATTTCCGCTCTTTCGCAGCTCGGCAAGCGCCAAGTATCCCCCTTCAGCGCGATACGCGTCAAGGGCTTGATAATTTGGGATCTCAGCATGGGTATCTTGTGCCGCAATCGCTGCCTTTACTTTCTCAGGCGTTGCATGATCAATATGCTTGTGACCAAGCTCAAGTGTCGGCGCAGTATCACACCGACCCATACAAGGGGCACGCAGCACGCGCACCTCGGTAGGGTCCAACCCCTCTTCCAAGGCGGATTTAAGCTGCTGAGCCCCAGCCAATTCGCAACTAAGACTATCGCAGACCCGAATGGTCAGAGCAGGAGGCGGTGTCTCCCCCTCTTTGACCACATCAAAATGGGCATAAAAGGTCGCTACTTCATAAACTTCGGCCATGGAGAGTCGCATTTCTTCGGCCAAAGCCCGCAGATGAGCGGCCGAAAGATGGCCATAGGCGTCTTGAATTAGATGCAAAAACTCGATCAACAAATCCCGCTTGACGGGGCGACCTGCAAGAAGCTGACGCACCTCAGCCAAGGCCTGATCATCATACTGACGTCCTTTGGGCGTTTTACGGCCGCGTCCTTTACCCGATTTCCAAACGCCTTCGCGATCATCCAATGCCATAATACGGCTCCCTTTCGTCTGCTGATAATCTTACTCTCGTTTTCAAGTTCATAAATGTTAAAAACGACACTGAACTGACCAGATGCGTTTTCTTCCTTTTCGAAACTCTTTATATCGCAATCTGGAACGCTAATTTACAACTAATAGCGAGCAAAATTTGAGGAATACATGCGTTTTTTAGTCACCCTCTGTCTTATTTTATGCCCAGCCTTTGCTATAGCGCAGGAGCCCATGAGTGGCGCCGAGTTTGAGGCCCTCACAGAAGGTAAAATATTTCATTTTCGCCAAAACGGAAATGTATATGGGGGTGAGAGTTATTTAACAAACCGTCGTGTTAGATGGTCGTTTTTTGATGGAACATGCCTGTTTGGGCGCTGGTTTGAACGGGATGCTTACATTTGCTTTGATTATGGGGCAGATCATCCTTTACAATGCTGGACGTTCACGCAAACGGATCAGGGATTTCAAGCTGAATTTTATCCCAAAAGCGAAGGGGACGGTCTTTATGACGCCTATCGTGTGAACGAACCCTTGGACTGCACTGGACCGAAAGTCGGGGTTTAGAGCGTTTCAGAGAACTCTGCATAGTAGACAATAATAGCAAAAACACCCCGCCTGGTGGGCACCACTGGCACGCGCCTACCTGCCCCCTCCGCAGGCAGGTGCGGGCCTCATTTCTAAATGGAAGGGGCACTATGCAGAGGTCTTTAAAATAGCGAACCTTGATCTGGCTTATCTATGCCGCGATCGATACGGGTTGATTTGCGAGGACGCGAGGTCTGGTCTGGGTCTTGTTCGCCCGCGATCAAAAGGCGTCCATCTTTAAACTCGACCTCCAATCGCTTCGCAGCCTTGGCCGCATTTTTCGTGGTTACAATCCCATCATCCGCGCGCACAACTGCATAGCCCCGCTTCAAAGTCGCTTTATATCCAAGCGTTTCGCGCAAACGCTCCAAAGCGGCGAGACGCTCTGTGCGCTCTTGCATCTGACGCTCTGCCGATTGCGCCAAACCTTTTGCAAGGTAGTTATATTGGGTGCGATGGGCGGTGTAATTGCGTTCGATGACTTGAGGGGAGAGGCGTGTCGCCAGATGTGTCAGACTACGTTGATGATTTTGCGTTGAACGTGTGAGGGCTGGCCCAAGACGCGGCGCAAGCAAATGCAAGCGATCCGCCGCGCTTTCAAGCCGTGCTTTAGCCGCCGATGGTCGCAACGCACCCGCTATCTCAGAGAGACGAGAGCGACGCGCCTCAACATAGGATCGCAGCACCAGAGGCATCCGCTCGGAAAGCGCATCAAGCTCTTGGCGCTCGAACTGAAACAGGCTCTCGGCTCTTGGCAAGGCGCGGCTAAGATCGGCCAACCTCTGACGACGGGTCCCCAATCCTGTGCTGAGCGCTCGAGCACTGCGAGCGCCTTGCTCGCTCACCCAAGCCACAAGTTCATGCCTGACAGGCACCGCCAACTCGGCGGCCGCAGTCGGGGTCGGTGCACGCTGATCAGAGACAAAGTCAATCAACGTCGTATCGGTTTCGTGACCCACCGCAGAAATGAGCGGAATGTCAGAGGCTGCCGCGGCCCGTGCCACGCTCTCTTCGTTAAATCCCCAAAGATCTTCCAACGAGCCGCCACCACGGGCCACAATTAAGACATCGGGCCTAGGCACTGCCCCTCCAATCTCAAGAGCATTGAAGCCTTTGATCGCATTGCTCACATCGCTTGCACATTTTTCACCCTGCACAGCCACAGGCCAAAGCAGGACTTTACGCGGGAAACGATCTCTGAGGCGATGCATAATGTCACGGATAACGGCACCAGACGGCGAGGTAATCACGCCAATCACATCGGGCAAAAAAGGGATCTGTTTTTTACGAGCCGCATCGAAAAGACCTTCGCTGGCCAAAAGCGCTTTGCGTTTCTCCAGCATCGCCATTAGGGCGCCAAAGCCAGCAGGCTTCATGTCTTCGATAACGAGCTGATATTTCGACTGGCCGCCAAAGGTTGTGATACGTCCGGTTGCGACGACTTCTAGACCTTCTTCGGGCCGCATGCTTAAGCGCGCTGCAACACCCTTCCAAATCACACCAGAGAGCACCGAGCGCTCGTCCTTGAGGTCTAAATACACATGCCCCGAACGTGGAAAAGAGACCCGACCGATTTCGCCCCGCACGCGCACATGAGAAAATTCACCCTCCACAACCCGTTTGATCGCGGCTGAAATTTCAGACACGTTAAATTCGGGATTATTACGCCCCATGTCGTCGCTTTCGATCACATCAATCATAGCTACTCACTTGTGCCTCTGTTGGGAGCAGCTTAGAACGCGGGAAACGAAAGTCCAAGAGGTCAAAGCAATGAGAATACTGGTTTTAGGCGGCGGCGGCAGAGAACACGCATTGGTTTGGGCGGTTGCGCAAAACCCAAAATGCGATGCGCTCTTTTGTACGCCGGGAAACGCAGGGATTGCAGAGATTGCAGAGTGCCATGATCTGGACATCAACTCCCCCGATTTGGTCCTCAGTTTTGTTCAGGAAAAAGAGGTTGATTTCGTGATTGTTGGACCAGAAGCCCCTCTTGTCGCAGGGGTGGCAGAGCATCTGCGCCGTCATGGGATCCTGACCTTTGGCCCCGATAAGAGGGGGGCCGAATTAGAGGCGAGCAAAAATTACACCAAAGAGATATGCGCCGCTGCTGGGGTACCAACTGCGAATTACGCACATTTCACCGATGCAGAGGCTGCGCGGGCTTATGTCCAAGCACAAGGCGCCCCAATTGTGATAAAGGCAGATGGCCTCGCCGCAGGCAAGGGCGTGGTTGTTGCCATGGATGTAGAGACCGCGCTGGACGCCGTTGACACAATGTTTGACGGAGCCTTTGGAACCGCTGGCGCCGAAGTTGTGATCGAAGAGTTTATGGAGGGGGAGGAAGCCTCGTTTTTTGTTCTCTGTGATGGGACAACGGCTGTTCCCATCGGAACCGCTCAGGATCACAAAAGGGTTGGAGAAGGTGACACTGGCCCAAATACAGGCGGTATGGGGGCTTACTCCCCTGCCCCAATTCTCACACCCGAGCTCTGTGATCGCGTTATGGACGAGATTATTTATCCCACATTGCGAGAGCTGCAAAAACGCGGAACACCCTTTCAAGGCGTACTTTACGCAGGGCTGATGATTAAAGAGGGTCATGCAAGACTTGTTGAATACAATGTCCGCTTTGGTGATCCGGAATGTCAGGTCTTAATGATGCGTCTAGGGGCACAAGCGCTTGATCTTATGGAGGCCGCGGCGCGTGGCGACTTAGAAGGGTGCGCGGCCAATTGGGCGAAGGATCATGCTATGACGATTGTTATGGCGGCAAAAGGCTACCCAGGGTCCTATGAAAAGGGATCTGTCATATCGGGATTAGAGCATTTGCCCAAAACATCAAAATCGATGTGCTTTCATGCGGGAACCAGCTCTCAAGAGGGTAAGATCATTGCAACGGGGGGTCGTGTTTTAAACGTCACTGCCCGTGGTGAGAGCCTGCGTGAGGCCCGCGATCGGGCCTATGAGATGGTCTCAGAGGTGGAGTGGAGCGAGGGATTTTATCGAAAAGATATTGGTTGGAGGGCGCTTTAGACACTGCCGGAACAAAGCCTCTTGCGGATCAATGGAGCGATATACGCATGAGCCTCGTGAAAATTAGAGTGCCACGCCGCATCGAGTGGCTGTGAGAGCGGATGCCAGAAAAAGGAAAAGATGTGTCCGTAGTCGTCTAACGTTTGATATTGCCAAGCATTTGGGAGCTCTGATGCCCGCCAAACGAAAAAATGCCAACGAAGGGGAGGCTGACCAATCTTGCAGGCGCCAAGAGGGAGCAGATCACCCACAGCTACAATTCCGCTTTCTTCATAAAGCTCGCGGTAAGCGGCTGTTATGGGGGCTTCGCCTCTTTGGATGGTCCCTTTTACGAACTGTTTCCCAGCGACCGGGTGCTGAAATGAAAAAATATCGGGCGCACCATGCTTGGCGCGCAAGACAATAGGACAGATTTTTTCGATAGCGCCACGCTGCAAATGTGGCCTGTCTGCCAAACCGTTTAAATCTGCTTTTCAGGCATTTGCACAACAAGACCGTCAAGGGCGTCAGTGACTTTGAGCTGACAGGTCAGGCGTGAGCGCTCTGGATTTGGTTCATATGCGAAATCAAGCATATCCTCTTCCATGTCGTCCTTGGCTGGGAGTTTCTCTACCCAAGCAGGATCCACATAGACATGGCAGGTCGAACAGGCGCAGGCACCGCCGCAATCTGCTTCGATACCAGGAATATTGTTATCGCGTGCACCTTCCATGACAGTTAAGCCATTCGCAACCTCAACAACATGTTCGGTTCCATTGTGTTCGATGTAGGTAATCTTTGCCATCCACTAATCTCCCGCACTCATCTCGAAAAACTCACTTAGCTGGGACGCGTTGATTTTGCCAGCCCTTTTTTAAATGAACCTCCAGATAGCAAAAGAGACTTGTACCATGATTATTTTGTTCTATTTTTGTTCTCATGTCATCTCTCTCTCATATCACTGGCCCGTTTTGGCCTAAACCGCCACAGGCCTGTCCTGCCGTCTTTTTGGCACACCCCCCAGATGGGAGCAGGGTCGTTGTTGCGGGGCTTGTTATTTTGAGACAAAGGCCTGGAACTGCAAAGGGTGTTATTTTCCTCACGCTTGAGGATGAAACAGGGGTTATAAATGTCATCGTATGGCGCAACCTCTTTGAGGCTTTTCGCCGCGCTATTATCTCAGGTCGTTTGTTGCGCGTGCGCGGCCGACTGCAACGGGAAGGTGGCATTACCCATATTATTGCAGAGCATATTGAGGATATTTCTCCGCTCTTGGATCGATTAACACGCCACCATGATGAGCATTGCAGCCCCCCTGTAAGCCCTATAAACTCCACTCCCAAGAGCGGGGTCTAACCATGAAGTTACATTATACAATTATTCCTTTTTATCTGTTGCTTGGGGGATGCTTCTCATCTGCTCAGCTCTTGAACGAGCAAAGGCGAGCAAATACAGGACAGAGCACACAAGAATGCTATCACACCATCACAAAGCCTGCTGTCCGACAGTTGGGAAAAACCTACGGCGTTAACAACCAAGGTGTACCTCAAACGCAACTCACCAACGAAATTATAAACGCGCCTGAAAAAACCCGCTTCCGCACCCCCTGCCCCGAACAGATGACGTCTGAATTTATCCTGACATTGCAAAATGCCCTTAAGTCGACTGGGTATTTTCCCTATCGCATCACAGGGAGTATGGATGTCGAAACCAAACGCGCGATAAAACTCTATCAAAAACAGCGTGCATTAGACAGCGATATCGTCAGCTGGAAGACGCTTGAGAGTCTAGGAATAGAGCCTCTGTAAACAGGCCCCAATAAATCACCACTACGAGTAAATATATTAGAGCAAAGCGACTTCAATTTGATAAAGCCGCTTCGCAGTAAGTTTCAGTCCTGCGAATTTTAGAAATCGCTCTAGGACCCTTATTTGATTTCAAGCACCACAAAGCGAGGCTGGCCATCACGTCTGACCAAAACTAAGATAGAACTACGCCCTGCCTCTTTTGTTGCTTCGATGCGAGCCTCAAAATCCTGCAAAGTTGCGACAGGCTGCTGACCAGCATCCGTAATAATATCACCAGCACGCAAATCCTTACCCTCAGCATCTGAACCCTCGGCAACTTTTACGATCAAAAGGCCAGTGGTATCAGGTGCCAACGATTGTTCTTCGCGCACGGCATCATCAATCTCAGAGAGAGTCAGCCCCAGCATATCGTCGGTTTCGGGTTCCGCAGGGGTATTTTGGGCCACACCAGTATCTTCAGGGCGCTGACCTAAAAGAACATCCAGTGTTTTACGCTTGCCATCCCGTAGAACAACGACTTTGACAGTATCACCTACGGGCGCTTTTCCGACAAGACGAACCAAACCGCCGGCGTCTTCGACCGTTTCTCCGTCAAAGAGAACAATCACATCCGCAGTTTGAAGACCCGCAACATCGGCTGGACCATCGGCAAAAACCTCTGACACAATCGCCCCTGCGGGAGTGTCCATACCTAGCGAATTAGCAATATCCTCGGTCACAGGACCAATGGACACACCAAGCCATCCCCGCCGCACTTCGCCAAATTCTCGCAGCTGCTCAACGACAGGCGCAACAACATTGGCCGACATCGAAAAACCAATACCGATGGACCCACCATTAGGAGACAGAATTGCCGTATTCACGCCGATTACATCACCGTCCATGTTGAACAAGGGACCCCCTGAATTTCCCCGGTTTATAGCGGCGTCGGTCTGAATGTAGTCATCATAACTGCCAGAAAGCTCACGATTTCGTGCGGAAATAATACCAGCGGAAACCGAAAACCCTTGGCCTAATGGATTCCCGATCGCCATCACCCAATCACCTACCCGTGCAACATCGCTATCGCCAAAAGTCACAAACTCTATTGGATCTTCGACTTCGATCTTCAACAAAGCGATGTCGATGTTCTTGTCCACGCCAACCAGTTCTGCGCTAAATTCGGTTCCATTTGGAAACTCGACCATAATTTCGTCAGCACCTTCGATCACGTGATTGTTAGTGACGACAAAACCATCCTCAGAAATTGCAAAGCCAGAGCCGAGCGCAGAGGACGGACGAGATCTTGGACTTTGTCCCTGGCCCCGGTCGTTAAAATCACGAAAGAGGTCTTCGAACGGGCTTCCTTCTGGGACGATTCCGCGTGGCATTGTATTTTGCGCCACATTTGTAGACGTAGTGATATTGACAACCGCTGGGCTTATCTCTTCCACCAAATCCGCAAAGCTTTCTGGTGCTCCGCGTGACTGCGCCGAGCCGACAAAAACTAAAGTCGCAAAAATAAACAGTCCAATTAATAAAAACGTTACTCTGAAGTCATTTTTATGTGCGCTTGAACCACAGCTCGACTTAATCAAATTGCGCGAATGAAACATTGGTGCTGTCTCTCCTGTTACATTATTCTCACTGAAGTTAGGACGGAAGGTCCCTCCCTTCCAGAGGTAAGTATTGGAAAAGTGATCAACAACGGTTCGAAACAGAGTTTAAACAATTCGTGAAGTTTTGTGAGGTTCTCTGCAAACAATCGCTTATCAACACTTGGCATCGCACCACGCTACCCAAGCGAGATCAGATAACGCGAACAATTGCGTATAAGATTAGAGCCCCTAAGGCCATACAGAGAGCACCGAACATGCGTCGGTTTTCGAGCGGTAATTGCTTTAAGCGTTCTAAAAGGTCTTCGACGGCAGAAGGGGCCAGCACATAGACCAGCCCCTCAATAATCATTACCAAGCCGATGCCCCAAAAAAGGGCTTCAATCACTTGCTTTCGCCTTCATTGGACTTGAGATAATTAAAGAACTCTGAATTGGGCGACATCACCATAGTAGAGTTTTGTCCCTTTAGAGAATTCCGATAGGCCGTGAGTGATCTGTAGAATTCAAAGAATTCTGGATCTGCACCAAAGGCCTGCGCGAAAATTGCGTTTCGCTCAGCATCTGCTTCACCGCGAATGATTTCGCTCTCGCGTTTTGCTTCTGAAACGATCTCAACTTGCGTCCGGTCTGCCGAGGCACGTACCTTTTGCGCTTCTTCGTTCCCGCGTGCGATCTCGTCGGCGGCTTCACGTTCCCGCTCGGCCCGCATTCTGGCAAAGGTCGCATCCAAGTTTTGGCGCGGCAAATCTGTACGCTTTAACCGCACATCAACGATTTCGATGCCCATCTTTTGCGCTTCGCTGATGGCGCCTGCGCGAATTCGCAGCATCAAGGCCGCACGATCCGAGCTCAGAATATCGTTTGATGAGACCGAACCAAGTATCTCTCGTGTTTGAGAGCTTAAAATTCGATCCAGCCGCGCACCTGCAACGCTGATAGATTGATCACCATCAGCACCTGTTGCTTCACGAAATTTCACAACATCTATGATCCGGTAGCGCGCAAATGCATCAACGACGAGCCGTCGGTCGTCCAGCGGCGTCACCTCAAGCGGATCGATATCGCGGCTCAAGATACGATCATCATAGGTCACAGTGCTTTGAATGAATGGTATTTTAAGCTTTATGCCAGGGTCCTCTTTCATCGCAACAACGCGACCAAATTGAAGGACGAGAACTTTTTCGCGCTCATCCACAATAAACACAGACTGGAACACCAGCAAAATCAGCGCCACGACAACTATAATAGAAGCGTTCAGACTTCGCATTATTTCGCCTCCTTAGTCAGTTGGTTAAGGGGAAGGTAAGGCACCACACCAGAGCCTCCGACACCCTCATCCACAATTACTTTGTCAAGATTGCCCAAAACTTCTTCCATTGTTTCTAGATAAAGTCGCTTTCGTGTCACGGCGGGCGCTTTTGCGTATTCTTCCAAGACCGCAGAAAAACGGCTGGCTTCACCTGTTGCTTCGTTCACAACGCGTGCACGATAGCCCTCTGCGTCCTCAAGCATCGCCGCAGACTCACCGCGCGCTTGCGCCAAAACACGGTTTGCGTAGGCATCTGACTCCTTGACCAACCGGTCACGTTGCTGCTCAGCGGCCTGAACCGCGCGAAAGGCGTCGATCACCTCGTCTGGCGGGTCCGCTTTTTCAAAGTTCACTCGAATGATGTTCACGCCACTCTCGTAGCTATCCAATGTGAGCTGGATCAACTCGCTCAAACGCTCTGCAATCACACCACGGTCACGGTTAAGTACGGGCGCAAGGTCAGATTGGGCGATAATTTCACGCATCGCACTTTCAGAAACCGCTCGAATTGTGTTTCTGGGATCGCGCAAATTGAACAAAAACTTAGCGGGGTCATTCACATTCCACACAACTTGGAAATCAATATCAACGATATTTTCATCCCGCGTCAGCATCAGCCCTTCATCGCCCGTCAACTGGCCAACACCAATATCTTCCGTCTGTTCACGATCCACAGGGATAATCTCAGCCTTGACAAAGGGCCAAGGCGCAAAGTTTAAGCCTTCTTCACCAGTTTGGTAGTAACTGCCAAAAAAGAGCTCGACTGATTTCTCAAAGCTCTGCACCTGATAAAAACTTGCAAAGAGCCAGTATACGATTGCAAGAACACCGCCACCCACAAACAGGCCGCGCCCGAACACAGGGCCGTCACCGTCGCCAGATCCACCACCTGAGCCACGTGATTTACCACCACGCCCCCCCATGAGGACTTGGATTTGTTCGCGGCCTTTTTTCAGCATATCGTCAATTTCAGGGGGCACCTGGTTTCCGCCTGAATTTCCAGGACGACGTGACCCGTTTTGCGATGACCCTCGGTCGCGGTCTCCGCGGTCACCCCCGCCGTTTTGTCCTCCGCCGCCCCAAGGGCCGCCGTTATTCCCTGTCATGTAATCAAATTCCCTTCATCGGTGATCAAGAAAAACATCCATTAGTCGTCAAGTGGGCATAAACTGGGTAAAGT
>WTIQ01000318.1:0-1629 GCA_011525185.1 Paracoccaceae bacterium
AGCTCACCAATATTGGGATGGAGTACGATCTTATCTTCTTCTGTTTGCAACGATAGCTCTCGGGTAAGTGCGCGTTTTTGCACCTCTAGTTCTTCAAGCGTATTGCGTATGCTTTCCATAGGTGTGTCTGAGTGCAAAAGAAGATCAACACAGCGTTTGATACCAGTTTCCACCTTCAGGAGCTCTTTTTGAACGACCGTCTTCTGTGACGCTGTGTGTGTTTGACGTCGCTTCACCTCTGCATGAAACGCCTCGGCGAAGGCCGTCATTGTCTCTTCACGTCCAAGCAGAATAGATTGCAGTCCATCAAACACGCGTTGTTCTAACTCCTGCGCTTTGATGCTGGTTGCATTGGTGCATGTGCCTTGTTCCCTGCGGGCAGAGCAAGCGTATCTCTCTCTTCCGATAATGGTCATACCACCACCGCAGCAACCGCACCTTACTAATCCGGTGAGGAGGCGTTTGCGTGTCTGTCGTTTATTCCCACGCTGTGATGCATATCTCGCTTTTATCGCGTGCGCTTTGTCCCAAATCTCGTGACCGATGATTTGCAACTAAGGCACACGTTTTATAACCCATAGGGCCTCTGGATTTGGCCGAGACCGCCGCTTCCCTGTGTCAGGGTCTCTCACGAAGCTTTGTCTGTTGTAGATGATGTTCCCCAGATAAAGCTCGTTGTTCAAAATGCCATTACGCCGCTTTTTGTTGCCATTGATGGTCGAGGCATTCCAAGAACCTCCGCGTGGGCTTGCGACGCCTTCTTTATTGAGATCTGCCGCAATCTGGCGCGCTGTTTTGCCTCCAACATAGTCTTCGAAGATACGCCTGATAACGCGTGCTTCGTCCTCGATAATCTCACGCTCACCGCGGTTTACAGTGCCGTCGGGATTGAGTGTTGGGACTAAGCGATATCCATAGCTCTTTCCCCCAGGGATTTTACCGGCTTCCACGCGCCCCCGCTGCCCGCGTCGCGTTTTGTTAGCAAGGTCCTTTAAGAAGAGGGCGTTCATCGTGCCTTTGAGGCCGATATGCAGCTCGTTGATCTCTCCTTCCGCCAATGTCATTAACGTGACCTGGGCAAAGCGCAGGCGCTTATATATCCGCGCGATATCTTCTTGATCACGGCTGAGGCGATCGAGCGCTTCTGAAATCACGACATCCACACTCCCGCGCGCAACTTCATCCAAGAGTGCTTGAATACCTGAGCGTGTTTGTAGTGCGCTCCCACTGATCGCGCGGTCGACGAATATGTCGCGAACCTCAATCTGATCTTGGTCTAAACGTTCCCGACAGAGGCGCACCTGATCTTCAATAGAGGATGAATTTTGCAAGTCACTTGAGTAGCGGGCATAGATAAGGGCAGAGCGGCTCATTCCCAATCTCCGTCTAGGGTGTCAAAGAGGACCTCGTCAAAAAAGGCCTCTGGGGCTTCTGCTTCGAGCTTCGCTTGTAAGGCGCTCATGTGTTCGACCAGTCTTGCGCCAGCGGCCAACATCGAGGATTGCTCGTAATGACTGAGTGTTGTCTTCAGCGAATTGTGCCCCAGAATACGACTGGCTGCGAGGATATACTCGGGCGCATCACTCGACATGGCTGAGGCGGCACAGTCCCGCAAGAGATGCGGATAGA
>WTIQ01000318.1:1729-3468 GCA_011525185.1 Paracoccaceae bacterium
CCACTTTCCTGCGTCTTGCGTGAGGTGAACTCCAAGCGCGAGGCTTGCAATGTTACGCCGACGAAGTGGGCGATGCGAAAGAATACCCAGGATCATGGCATCGCGATATCGAGACGCGATTGGATGCGTAAGTGGGCTCTCAGAGCGCGCTATCTCCAACATGAGGGCTTCACAGGCGTTCCAAATCTCTTGAGGGGCACGGATCCGGGAATGTTTGTTCCGTGAGGGTTCTGCCTGCCCTTGTAGTGTCGTACAGAGGGTCCTGAGCAGGTCTAAGTTTGCCTCTGGCTCCATCACCCGGAGGGCTTCGGTTAAATCAGTGATCCGAGAGGCAATGGTTTGCGATGCCAGTCCCTGATCTTCAAGCCAAGCAAGATAAGCGCGCAGCGTTGCTTTCGATATCCGCTCCGATGGTTTTTGAGGCGTACTGGAGATAGTGTCGGATGCTAAGTTTTGAAAGAAGAGCCATTTGCCATAGCCCTTTTGAACTTGAAGTTTTGTAGGAGCTGCCCAATGTGCCGCTTTCCCATCCGGTTCAAGGAAGTCGCCGGTCTGTGTGGCTTTAGCCCATAAGGCCTTGTCCATATCGGGCCAATCACAGAGGGACAGTGCGCTGCGCGGTGCAACAGTCATTTTTTGCCTCCATAGATTTGCAAGGGATCCATGAAGGGTGGTTCCTGAACCTTGCCCTTGCGCTGTGCGGACCCAAACGACGTGCCCTTGCGATGCTCCAATATGACGTCATCGTAGAGATCAAGGGCTGCTTGGGTCTCAGCGCCAGCGTAATGTGCGTATGTCGTTGTGAGGTTCTTATGGCCAAGGATTTTGCGAATGACTTCGTAATGGCCGGGCTTGGCATCTAATAGGATTTTTGCCGCCGCATGGCGGAACTGGTGAGGTGTAAGTTTGATACCGGCCTCATCCCAAAGTGCCTTGGAGATTTGACGCCGCAAGCGCGTTCCATCCTTTGGGTTCATTTTACGTCCTGGAAAGAGATAGGGATTTGCTCCCTCTGTATAGAGCGCACGCCAATCTCTGATGTAGGTTTGTATCCTTTGGCTCACAGTAAGCGGAAGCTTGAAGGCCAGATCGATATCATTCTTCACTTGCGCACGCGGGATGTGAATAACTGCCTGCTTATTTTGCCATGATATCTGCTGATCAAGGCGCAAGTTTTGCAAGTTTGAAATCCGCATGGGAGCAAAGATCAGGATCTCAATGGCAACGGCTGCTTGTACACAAAGCTGCAGTTCTTTTGAGCGCCGGTGTGTTGAGGATGTATTACGAGAGCGGTCCGCCTTTGCCCAAAGCTTCATGGGAAGACCAACCAAGGCTTCGATCATTTTGGGATCATCAAACTGGGCCATGGCGCGTTGATTTTTATCGGAGAGGCCATCTTGTGAGACGCGCAGGCGCTTCATAGCACCGGCATAGAAGGCACGTGTCTTCTCATCCGCCGTCAGATGCTTTGTGGCATAACACCGAATAGTCCAAGCGATCTCGCCAATGTGTTTGGATGTTTGTTCTCCATTGCGATCCCAAAACCACCGCATCGCCAGTTGAAACATCTCTTTTGTCGCAACCTTATCTAGAGAAGTAATACCCGATAGATCTACCCCCTGGTGATGCAGTGCGGAGATATACCGTTTGAAATGACCCTCAATGGTCTTAAGGCTTCGGGGGCGAAACGCCTTCACCTGCATATTGAAAGGATCCGTGCCTGATAGTGATGCTAGGTA
>WTIQ01000194.1 GCA_011525185.1 Paracoccaceae bacterium
ACGAAAAGGGGAAATGCAATGTCGTGCCCTTGGCAATGCAGTGCGCGCCTTTGATGAGGCGGGGGATGAAATCTTTAATCAAGTGGGGGAGCTTGTCTGCACCGCCCCTTTACCCTCAATGCCGCTCTATTTTTGGGGGGACACAGATAATAAGCGCCTTAAAGAAAGCTATTTTGACACCTATCCAGGTATTTGGTGCCACGGCGATTGGATCGAATTCAATGACGATGGCGGCTCGGTCATTTATGGGCGTTCAGATGCCACGATCAACAGGCGCGGTCTGCGGCTCGGATCAGCTGAGATATATCAGGCGGTTGAGCGGCTTTCCAATGTGATGGATAGTCTCGTGATCGATTTGGAATATTTGGGACGAGAAAGCTTTATGCCCCTCTTTGTGGTGCTGCGTGAGGGCGTGAGCCTGAGCGAGGCACTCTGTTCAAACATCCATAGTGCGATCAAAGCGGATGTCTCGCCACGCTTTCTGCCCGATGAGATCATAGAAATTGAGGCAGTGCCCAGAACCTTATCAGGCAAAAAACTGGAAGTTCCGATCAAGAAGTTATTGCTTGGCGGGGCGGCTGATAAAGTCGTCAACCGTGACTCGATGGCCAATCCCGAGAGCTTTGATTTTTTCATTGCCTACAGCAAAAAATACGTAAATAGGATGAATAATGAACGCAGCCAGTGAACAGCTTATCGAGCTTTTGAACCTTGAAAAACTCGATATGAACCTTTTTCGCGGAATTGGAACAGGGGGGGAAACCAGTACGCGGATTTTCGGCGGGCATGTGATTGCTCAGTCGCTTGCGGCTGCTTACAGGACGGTTGAAGAGCGCATGTGTCATTCACTTCATGCCTATTTCGTGCGCCCTGGAAATCCTGAAATTCCTGTCATTTATCAAGTGGATCAAACCCGTGATGGGGGAAGCTTTACCACAAGGCGCATTGTGGCCATTCAAAATGGAAAACAAATCTTAACCATGTCCGCCTCCTTTCATGTGGCTGAACAAGGAAAGCATCATCAGCATAAGATGCCAGATGTAGAAGGTCCTGAGGGGATCACCGAGCGAACCGAACTGCGCGCGCGCTTTGCTGATAAAATACCACAACATCATCGAGCAGACTTTACCCGTCAGCGTCCGATTGAAGTGCGTGAGGTTGAGCCACGTGACTTCTTTGCACCAGAACCGACAGATGATAAAAACAATATGTGGTTTCGAATGCCCTCTGCAGAGGGGGCCTCTCAGGCCATGCAACATTGTTTTTTGGCCTATGCTTCTGATCTTAATCTTCTCGGCTCGGCGCTGCGTCCGCATGGGCTGACTTGGTTCAAAAAGGGCTTGATGACAGCAAGCCTCGATCACGCCATGTGGTTTCATGCATCTGTGTCATTTCAGGACTGGCATCTTTACACGATGGATAGCCCCTTTTCAGGCGGGGCGCGGGGCTTTAACCGTGGTTCTGTTTACACACAAGACGGAACACTTGTCGCTTCGGTTGCTCAAGAAGGACTTATGCGTGAAATTTAGAAATTGGCCTCTGGACGTCCTGAGGCCGGGAGCCTAAGTGTACTAGAGCATGTTCACCCAAATTGGGCACCTGTTTGGCGGTTCGAACATGCGAAAAAAACAATAAGTTATAGCGTGTCAAGTGAATCCGATTAAACGTGACATGCTCTAGGCTTTCACAATGGAAACTCTATGCTCCAGTCCCCACCGCGTCGTTTGATGGTTCTTTTGATCCTGCTGGCTGCTTTGCCTTTATTGTCGCTAAATATGTTTTTGCCCTCATTGACTGAAATGTCAGAGGATTTTGACATCGGCTACGACAAGATGACCGTGGCTGTTTCAGGCTATCTCATTTTTACAGCCTTCATCCAACTGGCTGCTGGACCCTTAGCGGACCGCTTTGGTCGCAGACCTATTATTTTGTCAGCTCTTGGTATTTTTGGCCTTGCCTCCATCGGCTGTGCGCTTGCGCCAAGTTACGATATTTTTATCGCATGTCGGATTGCACAAGGCGCGATAGCGACGGGGCTTGCGCTCTCGCGTACGGTTGTTGGGGATATATCGACGCCTGAAGGCTCAGCGAGTACGCTGGGCTATATTTCAATGGTAATGAGTCTTGCCCCGATCTTGGGTCCCTCTTTTGGAGGGCTTTTGGCAGAATTGTTTGGCTGGCGATCCAATTTTCTATTTTATGCCATTTCATCCTTTGTCTTATGGATTTTTATCTGGCGGCTATTGCCCGAAACCTCGTCCAAGGTCGATACAAATATATCCACTTTTTTAAAGTCGTATATTGAACTCACTCTGTCCTTTCCGTTTTGGATGTACACGGCAGTTATGGTCTGTGGCGTTGGTGGATTTTTTGTTTTTGTCAGTGGAATCCCATTGGTGGCTGAGACCCAATTTAAGATGGATCAAGTCGAGATTGGCATTCTCATTGGCACGGTCACAATGGGCTTTTTGCTCGGAAGCTTTCTGTCGGGGCGTCTGGCGGCAAAACATGGTCCTGTGCGCATGATTTTTTATGGACGCTTCGTTGCCTTTTGCGGCGTTTTTACAAGTCTTTGTCTTATTTATATTGGCTTGGTTGCGCCCTCTACGGTTATCTTTGGTGCGCTCTGCGTCGGTCTTGGCAATGGATTGTCGATGCCAAGTGCAAGCACTGCGGTAATGTATGTAAAGAAAGGGCTTGGTGGGAGCGCCTCCGGACTGAGCGGAGCGATGGTCGTTCTTATCGGTGGTGTCATGACCTCAGTTACGGGCGTTGCTGTCGGCAACCACCCCACGGCGATGACGTTAATGGTTATTATAGCGTGCTTAACTTTCGCGGGACTTCTGTTTGCTTGTGGCATTATCTACATGACCCGAGAGAAGAACTGAAGCGAGTGTTAAGTGTAGAGCACTTACTTTGATTTAATCAAAAACCTCATTAAAACGGTTTTGATACATGGATGAAAGCGCATTCAACTCCATCGAGCTTGCACCAAACTTGACATCTGACCCCGTAAATCGTCCGACTGTTTGTATGACCAGATTTGCTTTTCCCGCTTCGATCATCAAACCTTCGGCTTGATCAAAATTACACGCGATCAAATACCGCCCCTGATCTTCTCCAAACAAAAAGGCCGTATCGTCGCGATCGAGCTGTACGCCGATCTCTCCCGCATGCGCCATTTCAAAGGCGGCTATGGCGAGACCGCCATCAGATATATCGGTGCAGGCTTTGATCCAAGCAGAATGCGTGCGGATAAAGCGGCCATTGCGGTCTTCTTCCTCGAGATCAACGAATGGAGCATCCCCCTCATCACGATTAAACACGGTTTGTAAAAGTGCAGAGCGGCCCAAATGCGCGCCGTCGCGGCCCAACATGAGCGCCACATGTCCTTCGCGCGCGACTCCATTGCTAAGCTCACCTTGTGAGGCGATTAAGCCAACTGCTCCAATTGTCGGGGTTG
>WTIQ01000347.1 GCA_011525185.1 Paracoccaceae bacterium
CCATTGGGCGGGACAACTCTTTTATTCAAAACAGATATCTTGCGAAAAATTGGGGGATGGGATGCCTTCAACGTGACAGAGGACGCGGACTTGGGTATTCGTTTGGCGCGCGCGGGATATAAATGCGACGTTTTAGATAGCACCACCTTCGAAGAGGCCTCTACGCGTCCTTTGCAGTGGGTCAAACAACGTTCTCGCTGGATCAAGGGTTATATGATAACCTATTTGGCACATATCCGCACCCATCGAGATCTGGTTCATGCGCTGGGTTTCAAGAAGAGTTTTGGGTTCCATGCGCTGTTCTTGCCGTCTATTATCCTCGTTGTTGCAGCGCCATTATGTTGGTCGTTCTGGCTTATACATTTCGGCATGATAGATACAGAGAGGCTGGGCGTGCCGAGTGGTGTCTTAATGGCTATGTCTTGCATATTCATTGTATCGCTTGTGATTGATATATTAATCGCGCATTTTTCGGTGGACCCAAAAGACCGATTGGCGACGGTCTTATGGACCCCATGCCAGTATATTTATCAAATGATGGCCACTTTTGCCTCTTATAAGGCGTTATTTGAATTGGTCTGGGCACCCTTTTATTGGGATAAAACGGAACATGGGCGCGAGGCTGCTCTTACTCGGCGTCCTCATGGCCAGCGCTTGCCTTCAGTCGCGTTACATAAGCATTAGAGATATGTGACTTGAGCGCGTTGTAGGCCGCCTCTTCGTCGCGCGCGGCAATGGCCTGCGCAATTTTCCAATGTTCATCGGATGCAATTTTTAGGCGGCCCGCAACAGAGAGTGTCGATGTTTCCATGAGCACCATTGATCGATGAACCAAGTCCAACTGTTGCACAAGATAACGATTGTGAGAGGCCAAATGGATTTGTTTATGAAACCGTCTATTGTCTCGGACGAGTTCTCCTGGAGAGGCTGCGCTGGGCAGTGTCATCTGCGCCAGGTCCAGCAGGACCTGTTGCTCTTCCTCTGTTGCGTGGCGTGCAGCGAGGCGAGCGGCCAACCCTTCAAGCTCAGCGCGTACGATATAAAGTTCGGCTATTTGTGTATGATCAAGCGATGCGACAATGAGACTACGTCCATCCCGTGTCAGTAAGGACTGCGTTTCTAAGCGTTGCAGCGCTTCGCGCACTGGCGTGCGTGAGACACCAAATCGCTCAGCAAGGTCTGTCTCCACAAGACGATCGCCTGGCTTGAATAGGCCTGCGTCAATCGCATCTAAAATGAGGCTATATGCGTCACGGTGACTTGACAAGGACATGAACTTTGCACACTCCAATGGTGGGTGTCCAATATCTGGGGAATGGGACTAAAATCAAGTCCTGCTGTAGACCTATATCACAGGAGGATGTTTTGAGCACGAACCCGTTTTCACATGTCACGCATTGGGTCTTTGACCTAGATCATACCCTCTATCCCCCCTCAAACAACCTATTTGCACAGATTGAGGTCAAGATGGTCGAGTTTATGGTAGAAGAGCTTGGCCTCACCAAAGAAACCGCAAACGAGCTGCGGCAACGGTACTGGAAGGCCTATGGTACTACACTTGCAGGATTGATGCGCGAATATGATATTGACGCTGATAAGTTCCTCTATGATGTGCATCAAATCGATTTTTCAGTGATTTCGCCCGATCCAGAGCTGGCTGATGCAATTGCAGCCCTTCCAGGACGTAAGTTTATTTATACAAATGGGACGGCCCTCTACGCGCGGGATGTGATTGCTGCCTTACATATTCCTAATTTTTTTGATGGGATTTATGGTGTTGAACACGCCAATTATATCCCAAAGCCAGAAGCTGAAGCCTTTGACATTGTGTTTTCAAAAGCTGATGTGCCCCCTAAAAAGGCGGCGATGTTTGAAGATGACATTAGAAACCTTGTTGTTCCTAAATCTTTGGGTTTAAAGACCGTTCTCGTCGGGCCCAAACCAAAAGAGCCCGCCGATCACATCGATGTCGTGACCCAAGACCTCAGCGCGTTTCTGCGGCAGATCGTCTGACATTTGGGGAGAATTTTGACTCGTTTCTTAAAACAACTACTCTTTAGATCAAAGAACAGGCGTGTGTGATGACAGATATTGATGTTTTTGTTTCGGGAGGCGGGATCTCTGGTCTGGTTGCAACACTGGCCTTTGAAAAACTGGGCTGCTCGGTGCTCTGTGTGGACCCAACGCCCCCCCCACAGTCACGTCTGGACAAGGGAGCGGACTTACGGACCACGGCCTTTTTGCAGCCCTCACAGCTTTTCTTGGACAAGCTTGGGCTGTGGGACGCACTTGTGCAAGAGGCCATGCCCCTTGAAATTATGCGCATAATTGATGCAGGAGGGGCGGGCGATACACCCGCCATCCGCGTGAGCAAAGACTTTGTCGCAAAGGACATATCTGAGCTACCCTTTGGTTGGAACGTGCCCAATTGGTTTTCGCGCAAAACACTTGAGGCCGCGATTGCCAAGTCTACAAATGCAACATTTCGTCCTGGCCTCCAAACAGAGCGGCTATTCACCCGCGAAAATGAGGCACGCATCACTCTGAGCGATGGATCCCGTTACCGCGCAAAGTTGGTCATTGGTGCAGATGGGCGCGAGTCCTTTATTCGCCGTTCGGCAGGCATTGGAACCTATACGAAACGGTTCGCCCAAAAGGCGATGGCCTTTGCGGTGACGCACCCGATCCCCCATGATAATGTTTCCACTGAAATTCATAGGAGTGGAGGGCCATTTACCCTCGTGCCCTTGCCAGATTATGACGGACAGCCCTCATCCGCCGTTGTCTGGATGGAAACGGCCCGAAAAGCGGCAGAACTCATGGGATTGAGTGAGACCGAATTCGAAAAGGAAATGACAGCTCGCTCTTGCCATGTGCTTGGTCCGCTTAGCCTTGCGACACGCCGTTCTCTGTGGCCGATGCTGTCGCAGCTCTCGGAGCAATTGGTAGCGCAACGGGTTGCCCTCGTTGCGGAAGCGGCCCATGTGATCCCTCCCATAGGCGCGCAAGGGCTGAACATGAGCCTTGGAGATATTGAGGTGCTGAGCGATTTGGCGGCACAGGCGGAGGATATAGGCGCAGCTGATCTCTTACACCGTTATGAGAAAAAGCGCATGCCAGACCTCAAGCTGCGGGTCGCTGGCGTAAGTGCGCTCAATATGACCTCAATGTCGGGCCATCCGTTTTCGCATGATTTGCGCGCAAAAGGCATTGAGGCGCTGCATCAGATAGCCCCAGTGCGCAAATCTCTCATGCGCCTAGGGTTGGGTATGCGCTCCTAATGCACGTAAGTTAAAGACCTCTGCACAAAAAGTGCTAGCAAAAACACACCTCCCAGCGTCACAACCGGCCCGCGCCTGCCTGCCCCATCGGCAGGCGCATTCACTGTCTCATATCATTGCAATATTTGGACATCGCGGGGAATTCTCAAAAGCTCCGTTGACGCACGCGCGCACCTGCCGAGGCAGCCGTGGGCCTCATTTCTGAATGGGAGCAATGTAGTATACTGGTCTTTAAAGGGGGGGCTATAGCCTCATTCATATTGCAGCTTGATCAATTCTCTGTGCTGGAGATGCCGCTCATGGCGATTGTCACCACATCTTGAGAAAATTGCTGGGCGTCACTGGGCAGTTCACCGTCGATGATTTTGGCCTGTTCTACCAACACACGACAGAGTGCGGCCTTGGTCTCTTCTGTTGCGATAGTGGGCAGAGCTTTGATCAAAGCGTGGCCCAGGTTGACCTCTACAACCTTTTTGCTGCCTTCAAAATCTGGGTTTTGAGCCTTGAGAATGCGCTCCATATTGTAATCAAGACCTGTCGTTCCCGCAACGAGACGCACGGCACTTTGCTTAAGCGTAGAGGAGGCTTTCACATCCTCAACGCTGTCCCCGAGATGGGCCTTGAACAAAGCGATGACAGCGGTTTCATCGGCCTTATCTTCTGGTGTGTCGCTGGCGTCTGTGGTGCCGATGTTTTCAATATCGTACTGGTCGCGGACAATGGAGACGAATTTATGCTCTTTAAACTGTCCCATTTGTGACATCCAAAAGGTGTCAATCGGGTCAGTCATTATCAAAACATCAATGCCCTTGGCATCAAAACCCTCTAAATGTGGGCTTTTTTGTGCTTGCTCTAAGGTATCAGCCGCGAGATAGTAGACCTCTTTTTGGTCCTGAGCAAAGCCATCAACATAGTCTTGCAACGTAATGTTTGCCGATGCTTTTCTAGAATATACACGAGTTATTTCCGCCACCTTGTCGCGGTTTTCAAAGTCCTCATAGAGGCCTTCTTTCATCACACGGCCAAATTCGGACCAAAAGGCATCATAGGCTTCTGGATCGGATTTCAACTTCTTTTTCAGCTCACTCAAAATACGTTTGGAGATGGCCTTTTTGATTTTGCCTAGAACGGGACTTGATTGCACCAGCTCGCGGCTCACGTTGAGATCAAGGCTAGTTGTGTCCAAGATGCCCTGCACAAAGCGCAGCCACTTGGGCAGCACCGCATCAAGATCACTCGTGATGAAGACGCGATTTATATAAAGGTTCAATTTTGTTTTACGCTCAGGGTCAAACAAATCAAAGGGCGCGCGCGAGGGCACATAGAGCAGATTTGTAAATTCAAGCGTACCCTCAGACCGATTGTGTAATGTAATAAAAGGATCGTCAAACGCGGTGAACTGGGCTTGGTAAAAATTCTTGTACTCTTCGGCGCCGACATCACTGGGAGAGCGTGTCCATAGGGCTTCTGCGCTGTTCACCTGCTCTGAGCTGCCCTCTTTATCCTCAAAAAAGATAGGGACGGAGATGTGATCGGAATATTTCTTGATGACTGTTTTAAGGCGCAGATCCTCGGCAAAATCCTTGGCTGCTTTTTTCAGGTGCAACCGGATCAATGTGCCCGTCTCGGTGTGCTCATTGTTTGGTTCGATTTCATAACCAGATTGCCCATCGCTTGACCATAAAAAGCTCTCGCTTTCGCCTGCTTTACGGGTCAAAACCTCTACCTTATCCGCGACCATGAAGGCCGAATAAAACCCGACACCGAATTTCCCGATAAGGCTCTGCGCGGCATCTTTATTGTCTTTGGCTTTTTCCAAATCTTTGAGAAAGGCTTCGGTCCCTGATTTTGCAAGCGTCCCTAGGGTCTCGATCAAATCCTCATGACTTAGACCTATTCCAGTGTCTTTAATTTCAAGAATATTCTTGCTTGCATCTGCTTTGACAAAAATGCTGTCGGTGCCGCTGTTGAGCAATTCTTTATTTGTTTGTCCGAGATACCGCCGTTTTTGAATTGCGTCCGAGGCGTTTGACAAAAGCTCACGCAGAAAAATCTCTGTTTCTGCATAAAGGGAATTTATAACGATACTGAGAATTTTGCCAGTATCTGCTTCGAAGTTCTTAAGTACTTTTGTCATCTACGTCTCCACTTTGCGGCGGAGATATACATTTTTTGACGAAAATCATGTCAATTTCCGCAGAAAATAGCCATGCGATCAGTCAACATGTTCAGTGGTATTTTTTCTCTTGTCATGAACAAGGTTGATAAGGTTCCATCGAATAACCAAGGCAGACACTGCAAGAAGCAGGATCGCACCGCTTTCGTAGAGCAAATCAATAGTATTGATACCTTTACCCTGTAAGATGATCAAACGGCAAAGTGCTGTGATCGCAATGAAAATTGGGACAGTGATAGGTATTTTTCTGTACTTATAGAAGGCTGCCACCATTCCCAAGACCTCGGCATAGATGAAGAGCAACAGAAGATCTGTCAGTGAAACGGCGCGCGAGGTTACAACGGTGATGATTTCGACAGCGACCGCATAGGCCGTGAGAAAGGCAATGATGATCAACAAACCTTTTTCCATAAAGGTTATAAAGCTGTACCAATCCTTTGGTGGAAATTGCGGATACTCATCACTCATTTTTTGGACCCTTTATTTTATTTACGTACTAAGGCGGGAAATGGATCAGAGATTGAACGAGAGTATGTGTTTGCTCTTGATGGTTGGATGGCTAAAATATCGCACAAGAAAGCTCGTTGCATAATTAAGGCTCTGCCTAATAGGAAAAATAGCCAAAACACTGCATCTAACCACACGACCAGCCCGCGCCTGCCCCATTTCTGAATACGAGCAGTGTTAAACAGAAGTTTTTAACTTGTCGTTTGTTGAATTGAAATTTCAAAAAAATGACCAAAAAAATCAGAAGTCGCAGGGTCTCATGTTGACCTTTTAGGGTAAAAATCCCATGTGATCGCTGACAGGGTATGAGGGAAAAATATGACGGAAAAACTTCGTTCATTTTTGATGCGCTCGGATGTGCGTATGGTCGTTATCGGCATTATTGTATTCAACGCAATTCTACTGGGGCTGGAGACATCCTCAACGGTTATGGCGCGGTATGGTGCGTTGATTACGCTGCTTGATACGATTTGCTTGACCATATTCATCGTTGAACTGCTCGCAAAACTCATTGCTTTTCGCGGTCAGTTTTTTCGAGATGGATGGAATGTCTTTGACTTTTTTATTATTGCCATCTCTTTGGCCCCCAATGCTCAGTCCATGTCTGTTTTGCGGGCCTTGCGTATTTTTCGCGTTTTGCGGGTTATATCGGCAGCTCCCAGTCTGCGGCGTGTGGTCGAGGGGTTCATAACCGCTCTACCAGGGATGGGTTCTGTATTTCTCTTGATGGGGATGATCTTTTATATCGGCTCGGTGATTGCCACTAAACTCTTTGCTGAGGCGTTTCCTGAATGGTTTGGTACATTAGCAATGTCTGCCTATAGCCTGTTTCAGGTCATGACCTTAGAAAGCTGGTCCATGGGCATAGTCCGTCCTGTCATGGAGATTTACCCCTATGCTTGGGTGTTTTTTGTCCCCTTTATTATGGTCACCACCTTTGCTGTTGTGAACCTTTTGGTCGGGCTTATTGTGAACTCGATGCAAGATGCGCATCAGGCCGAAGAAAACGTGAAAACAGATGCCTATCGACAAGATGTTTTGGATCGGCTGGTCGCGATTGAAGAAAAGCTAAACGCAAAAGAGCGTGCTCCAGACTAGACGAATATCCGCGCTTGTGATTTTGTAAGACATGTGTAATCTCTATTCTGTCACATCCACAGCCGATGAAATGGCACGTCTGTTTGAGGTCGCTCCCGAGCGCTTCTCCTTGGGCAATGTAGAGCCGTTGGCGGCGGTTTTCCCAAAGCATTCGGCCCCAGTGGTATGGCAGGAGAGGCCGTCTCAGCGCAGAATTGATCGCATGGAGTGGGGGTTTGCCACGCCGAAACTCTCTAAAAAGACAGGAAAACCGATTTCCCCCTATTCTTGGAACAATGCAAGAGACAACAAAGTGGCAACAACGCGCCTCTGGGCGGAGAGCTTTCGCAACCGTCGTTGCTTGGTTCCTGCCTCAAGTTTCCAAGAAAGCAAGGGCAAAGCCCCTGCCACAAATACTTGGTTTGCCCTAAAGGGGGATCGGGCCAGTGATCGTCCCCTTTTTGCCTTTGCTGGGTTTTGGCGATTTGAACAACCAGAGATGCAAGATCCTAATTTGGATCGTTATACGTTTACGATCATAACAACCGATGCTAACACAGTTGTTCGCCCGATCCATCCGACGCGCATGCCCGTCATCCTAGAGCCTCAGTCTTATGACCTTTGGCTGAATGGTGATACAGAGCAGGCCTTGGCGCTGTTAAAGACTTTTGCTGCGGAAAAAATGACGATTGCTCGTCAAGGTGTGGGACTTTGGTCTGATCCTCATTAACCCGAATTATGTATGACGAGATGCTGGAAGTCACTTATGCCGCTGAATGCAAAGCATTTCATCATGTGTCCGCTCACCGCATGACGGGCACATTCGTGCCAACCCAGGCTGACACATGGTGCGAGCTCTGAATATCTCTTGAAAACAATGCGGTAGCCCTGCGTTATCCATAACTGATCCTCAGGAGGCTTGAGCGGCCCTTGCGCTCCAATGACCGTCTGTTGGCCTTTGGAGGTGCACCGATATCATCTCTTTTAATGGCAAGCGCGCCTCTAAGCGGCGTAGCAAAAAGACCAATCCGATCAGTTTGCGCTGTGTGAGCAAGAGTTCAGCGGGGATCACATCGGTTGGAATAACTTGTGACATTTCTTGGATTGTTTCGGGGTTGATGTAGTCAAAGACGGCGCTCTCTGAAAAAGAAAAAAGAGGGTGTTTATGAAATTCAGCTAGCGCAATCGTAAGGACATCGCGCAGCAAACGGCGTGGTCCCTCTGGCATATTGGCGGGCATCAGGTGTTCTTCCAACAGCGTTTCAAACACCCCTTCCAAATTGTTGTCCATGATATGCGCCAGCAGCTTTTCGTAAATTGCAGTGATCTTTGCTGGCAGCTCTATTGTTGCTCCGAAATCAAGCAGCTTCACCTCTTCTGTCTTTGGATCAAAGAGATAGTTCGCAAAATTTGGATCACTTTGAATCATATGAACGTCAAAGAGCTCTCGCAGCGTAAAGTCGACTAGGGTTTGAGCGATGTTTTGGCGATCTTTTTGGCTGAAACGCTTCAATTGATCCAAGGTATAGCCCGTCTCAAAGCCCATGGTGAGCACAGTCTCATTTGATAATGCCTCAATGACAGGGGGGGCTTGCAGGCCTGTTATTTCTTTTGTCAGGTCCGAAAAATGTCGCAAATAATGCGCTTCGCGTTTGTAATCGGTCTCATCCGTCAATTGCTGTTCGCAGACTTCAAGGTAGTAGTCGAGATCGACACCCTTGGGCACCATGCCGCTGGCCCGCGCCAAAAGCCTTAGATTGTTAATATCGCTTTTGATCGAAGATTTGATGTTCGGAAACTGTACCTTTACAGCGACTCTCTGTCCGTTTTGCAGGGTCGCTTTGTGAACCTGTCCAATAGAAGCCGCCGCAAAGGGGCGCACGTCGAAGTGTTGGAACATGCTACGCCAGCCGTCCCCCCAAGCCGCGTTTAAAACCTGTCGCAACTGCTTGGGCGGCATCGCATATCCCTGCGCCCGCAACCGGGCAAGGATCTCTGAGAGTTCGGGGGGCAAAAGCGTATCATCCATCGAAATGATTTGCCCAAGCTTCATAGCGGCGCCGCGCATCTGTGCCAGGGAATGCGCAATGTTATCGAAATTTTTGGGCGTTAGTACCAGTGATCTACCATGGGGCCTTTGCCCTTTGGCCAAGTCGCTGACGGCCGAGCGTGCAACATTTGCCCCTAACTTTAAAGCGAGCCCTCCAAAACCAAGCGCGCGCTCAAGACGCGAACTTGGGATGCGCTTGGGATCGATGGGCCGTGACATGTCTCTCTCAATTCTGTTGTCACAGAACTAGTTTGGCACATTCAAAAATCAAAAACAGAAAGGCTAAGACTTGCGTTTGAAAAGACCTTTGATCCAAAGCCAGCTTTCGTCGATCCTGTCGTCCCAGCGCTCTAGGGTGGGATCAATTCGGTTTGTGCGAAAGCGTGACCATCGAACCCAGATTGCCCAGAAGGCGGCAAATAGCACTACGAGCGTCAAAATATTGCGCCAAGGGATGATTTGTTCCTCTGGTCCGCTTGCAACTCGCAGGGATAAGGCATTTGGATAAATCGAGAGAAATTCATTACGCCAGCATAATGTCGGATCACCATCCATTGCGGGTTTTCGGCGTCTCCTTGAAGCATCGCATTTGACGCCTCTGCCTGCAGATTTGCTGTGTCAAATTTAAAAAACGGAGGCCAACCCCAGCCCGTGTCTTCGTTGCGGTAGATCATTGGGCTTTCATTGGTTTTGAATGTTTCGATGAAAAAGATGTCCCGATTGATCAAAGCACCTGTTTGATCGCGTGTTCCAGAGGTCCAAAAGAAGCCATATGTCCCGAAATCAACGCGCTTTTCATAGGTATTGGTGATACGAACAATATCATGCTGTGGGAGCGTGTAGTGGAGAAACAATGCGATTAAAGTTAAGAATATGGCCCGTAGTATCCATCCAAAATAGCGCATTTGGCTCCCTCACGCTGCTGAGTGTTCTGTCTCTCCTTAGGGCAAAATACCATAAGAATACATGGGAAATTCCATCTATTTTTTACGCTAAACTCACAGATAAGGAAAGGCCCGCAGAGAGACTGTAGGCCTTAGGGTGTTAGAGCGTTAGAGAATGTTGAACTCTGGGCCGTAGGGGTATTTTGTGATATTTTCGTTTCCTTCATCCGTGATCACTAAAATATCGTGTTCGCGGTATCCGCCCGCTCCTGGCAATCCCTCGGGCAAGGTGAGCATGGGTTCCATTGAAATCACCATGCCAGGCTCCAAAATAGTCTCAATATCTTCGCGCAACTCTAAACCAGCCTCACGACCGTAGTAGTGCGAGAGTACGCCAAAGGAATGACCATAGCCAAAGCTACGATAGTGCAGCAAATCACGATCTTCGAAGAACTGGTTAAGCTTTTGCGTAATTTCAGAGCAGCGCATCCCTGGTTTCAAGAGCTCAATCCCGTATCCATGGGCTGCGACATTAGCATCCCAAATGTTGAGGCTGTCTTGATCGGGTTCCCCCAAAAATAAAGTGCGTTCTAGCGCTGTGTAATATCCTGCTATCATCGGAAAACAATTCAGCGAGAGAATATCACCCTGCTGCAATTTGCGTGCTGTTACGGGGTTATGTGCCCCGTCTGTATTGAGGCCTGACTGAAACCAGACCCAAGTGTCACGGTATTCAAAGTCTGGAAAGGCAGAGGCGATTGCAAGCTCCATAGCGTCACGTCCTGCCATAGCCACATCAATTTCCCGCACACCCTCTTTGATCGCGTCTTTTATGGCGTAGCCGCCAATATCTGCAATGCGTGCTCCTTCTTTGATCAGAGCAATTTCAGCGTTTGATTTATGCATACGCTGGCGCATCGCCGCCGCAGAGAGGTCTACAGTTGAGCGCGGGTTTAAAAAGTGAGTGAGCTTTTCATACTGCTGCAGGGTCAGGTGATCACTTTCGATGCCGATATTGCGGTCTTTACCTGTAATGGTCAGGATTGAACGCCAATAATTGTCACGTTCCCAATCTGTATAGGTAATATTGTCGGTACATCCCCGACGCCAAGGTTGCCCCGCATCAATACCCGCTGAAATGGTTGCTGCGTCTTGTTTGGTCACCACCAGCGCATAGGGGCGCCCAAAAGCGCAGTACAGAAAACCACTGTAATATGCGATAGAATGCATTGAGGTCAGAACTGCAGCATCAAGATTCTGCTCTGACATGATCTTGCGCAGACCAGAAAGGCGATGTTCGTATTCTGCGTGGGAAAAAGCAAGCGGCGCTGGCTCGCCGTTGTGTAAGCGGTAGTTTTGTGGACGAATAGTCATAGTGACCCTCCATTGACACGTCAAAAGAAGGTCCCGGCGTTCAGGACAGTGAAAGATATGGGCGCATTCCAAGCATAATCTCTACAGAATGGGCGACGCCATCGCCAAGCCCATGGCCCCGATAGCAATCTGGAGAGGTTCGAGCAAGAGATTTTTACTTTGTAACCCTAGTTGTGGATAACGCTAGGCTACCGCGTATTTAAACGATAGTCTGAGCAAACCCCATATGCCTGATGTGGAGCGGGCGGACACATGCTGAAATGCTTTGCAGTTCAGGGCTATAAGGAGCTTCCAGCCTTTCCTTATCCATAAATCGGTTTTTTAAGCTGCCTCGCTGAGAGCGTGTCACGTTTAACTGGAGTTGTTTGACGCGCTCCAACTTATTGTTCTGTCGTATGTTCGAACCGCTAAACCAGTGCCCGCTTTGGCTGAACATGCTCTAGATGCTGAATTGGGGCAGGTAGCTCCCGTTTTGGTCTATGATGAAATCGCGAATGGCTTTTACCGATCCTGTTGTTTCAACATCCTGAGGGGTCAGAAGATACCATTTGCGCATGATGGGAAGGTCTGAACCGCGTAGGTAAGCCAATCGATCTGCGTTTAATTCCTCAACAACCGTATGACCAGAAATAAGCGCAATCCCAAGTCCTGCTATGACAGCCTGTTTGATTGTTTCGTTAGAGTCCATTTCCATGGTCTCATATGGCATGCCAGGTGCAATGCGATCTAAATAGCGGGTGGCCAGAATACGGGTGCCTGATCCTGGTTCTCGTGTGATAATTGGATGCGATAAGAGTTCATTTGGATCGATATTTTCGCGCCCTGCAAGTGGGTGATTTGGCGGCAAAATAATAAGATGGGGATGTTCTCCTAGAACAATCTCATCGGTCGGCGGATAGCGCGCAGGTCGGCCCATAATTGCAATATCAACGGCATTATTGCGAAGCGCTGCAATTGTTTGATCACGATTTCCAATATGTAACGTAATATCAATGTTTGGATGCGCTTCTTTGATCATGGCAACCAGTCTTGGCGCAAAGTACTTTCCCGTACTCACAACCCCAAGTGCAACAGTTCCAGACAGTCCCCGTTGCAGCGCGTCAATCTCCCGAATCGCCCGATTTAAAATTTCACGGGACTGGATTTGCGCCGCCAAAAGAGCCTGCCCTTCAGCTGTCAGTTCAAAGCCTTCGGCCCCTGTGCGGTTGAACATGGCGCAGGCGAAATTATCTTCCAGCGTCTTGAGCTGTGTATGAACAGCAGGCGGTGTAAGGTTCAATCTCTCGGCGGCTTGCGTGATGGAGCCTGTCTCTGACACGGCTTGTAAAGCACGTAATTGACGAAAGGTTAAACTGTTTAGCCGTTGCATTTTGCTACTTCGGGTTACTTCTTTGACGTGCGTACTGCATCGTGAGAGTTCGCTCAATGAAAAAGTATGACTTGTCCATCGCCGAAAGAATTTGTCGCTTTTGAATTGTTGTTTTTTGGTCTGATCCTAAATGAAGGGCATCAGAGGGTCTAATCGACGCGAAAATTCTAAAGCCAGTTGCCAATTTTCTCTATGGTGTCATAGCTGGGTTTACGCTTATATGTGGTGCGGAGTTTACAAATGCAGATTAATCAGACCATTTTTCCCAGTCTGGGCGGTGTATCAGCCGAATTACAAGGCATTGTGGTGTGCCTGTGCAATGCGGCACAGGCGCTTGATGCGATTTTGAACAGACCACAGCAAATAGCGCAGCGCGATGTTGCAGTGCGTCAAAATTCAGATGGTGATATGCAGGTACCGCTAGATGTGATTGCGGATGAATTGGTCTTTGAGGCTCTGCGCGAGACATCGGTTAAGTGGTATGTTTCCGAAGAGCGAGAAAGCGTCTCTATTCTCCAAGCGGATGGAAAATTCGCCCTAGCGGTGGACCCATTGGATGGGTCTTCAAACGTTGACATCAATGTTCCTGTGGGAACGATCTTTTCCATTTTTCCAGCGGAGCAAGAGGCTGAGCCGAGCTTTTTGCGATCATCAGGTGAGCAACTGGCCGCTGGCTATTTTATCTATGGACCGCAACTTCAGCTTATGTTGACCTTGGGGCAGGGCGTTCTTCAATTTGGCTATGATCCCGTCTCCGAAAC
>WTIQ01000254.1 GCA_011525185.1 Paracoccaceae bacterium
GTCTACTTCCTCAGCACGCGCTGAGAGCATAATAATGGGAATTGCTCTGGTCTCTGGTTTTTGTTTTAGACGCCTGCAAACCTCAATCCCCGATGTGCGGGGCAGCATCCAGTCCAAGACAATAGCATCTGGCATGTTCTCATAAACAAGGATTAACGCATCATCACCATTATCAGCTTCGAGCACGTCAAAGCCTTCGGCCTTCAAATTATACGAAAGCACAGCTTGTTGCGCAGGTTCGTCTTCAACAATTAAAACAGTGGGCTGCACTTAAACCACCTTTACTCTACCTATCCCAACTTCACCCTAGGGCTTGAAACTTGAGGTATTATCAAGCGTCTTGCGCGTTGCCTCGGGCATTTCACCTGTTTTCATATAAACCACTTGCTCCGCAATTGAGGTGACATGATCCCCCATACGCTCAATGTTTTTTGCAATAAAATGCAAATGCATACAGGCCGTGATATTCCGGGGATCTTCCATCATATAGGTGACAAATTCACGAAACAGACCATTATACATCTGATCTACATCCCAGTCCCGCTCGATGACCTCATTGGCCAGTGCAACATCTCGACGCACATATGAATCAAGCGCATCTTTGAGCATTTTTTCGACTTCTTTTGCCAGACGCTTTAACGCCCCAGATGCATTTTCAATCTCGCTCATCTGCAAAAGAACAGCCGTCCGTTTGGCCATATTTTTTGCATAATCACCAATGCGCTCTAGGTTTGAACTGATTTTAATCACCGAGAGCACAATTCTCAGATCAATCGCCGTTGGGGCCCGAAGCGCAATGAGTTGCGCCGCCGCCTCATTGATTGCAAGCTCAAGCTCGTCAATTGACTTGTCATCTGCGCGCACCTTTTCCGCCAGCTCTATATCATAGTTGCTAAAGGCCGTCGCCGCGCCCAAAATTGCGGCCTCAACAAGGCCACCCATTTTCATCACATTGGCCTGTATCGCTTCGAGATCTTTATCAAAGCTGCTCACGATATGTTGTTGATCAATCATTCTAGCCTTACCCTATTCTACCTGTAATATAGCTTTCGGTGCGGGGATCTTCTGGATTTGTGAAAATCTTGTTCGTGTCATCAAATTCCACAAGATGTCCGAGATGAAAAAACGCGGTCTTTTGGCTGACCCGTGCAGCTTGTTGCATCGAGTGGGTGACAATAATCACACAGTAGTTTTCGCGCAATTCGTTGATGAGTTCTTCAATTTGCGCCGTTGCGATGGGGTCTAGCGCAGAGCAAGGTTCGTCCATCAGCAAAACGTCAGGCTGGGTCGCCACGGCGCGGGCAATACAAAGCCGCTGTTGCTGGCCGCCCGAAAGACCCGTACCGGGAGCATCCAGCCGATCCTTGACCTCGTCCCAAATAGCGCCTTTTTTCAAAGCACGCTCAACAATATCGTCAAGTTCTGCTTTGTTTTTCGCCATCCCGTGAATGCGCGGACCGTAGGCGACATTATCATAAATCGACTTTGGAAAAGGATTGGGCTTTTGAAACACCATGCCAATACGTGAGCGCAAGTAGACAGGATCAAACTCAGTCAACTCTTTGCCTTCAAAGGTGATGCTCCCCGTTACTTTACAGCCGACGATCGTATCGTTCATCCGATTGATGCAGCGGAGAAATGTGGACTTCCCACACCCGGAGGGGCCGATAAAGGCCGTGACGGCCTTGTCGATGATATCGACGTTGACATCCTGTATCGCTTGCTTGTCTCCGTAATGCACATTTACGGACTGAGCTGTTATTTTTGTGTTTTCGGTCATTGTTCTATCTAGTGTCTTGTCAAACATAGGATTACCAGCGCTTTTCAACGCGGCGTCTCAGGAGGACTGCAAGCAAATTCATCGCAATCATAAAGGTCAGTAAGACGATGATAGCACCAGATGCACGCTCCACAAAAGCAGGATCGCCTCTCACGGTCCAATTGTAAATCTGAATCGGAAGCGCTGTTGCTGGTTCGGTGATGCCTTCGGGAGAAAGGCTTGGGTACTCGCGCACAAATGCCACCATTCCAATGAGCAAAAGAGGCGCCGTTTCGCCCAGAGCTTGGGCAAGGCCAATGATGGTGCCTGTCAAAATACCAGGGGCCGCCGACGGCAGGACATGATGAAAGACCGCCTGCGTCTTTGACGCGCCCAACGCCAATGCACCATCTTTAAGCGAGGGAGGCACCGCTTTGATCGAGGCCCGTGCGGCAATGATAACCGTAGGCAAGGTCATGAGTGTGAGACACAATCCCCCCACCAAGGGGGCCGATTGGGGGAGCCCTGCAAAATTTATAAAGAGCGAAAGGCCAAGGATCCCAAACACGATCGAAGGAACCGCCGCGAGATTTGAAATGTTGATTTCTATTAAATCAGTAAACCAATTCGTCGGCGCGAACTCCTCCAAAAACACCGCAGTGCAGACCGAAATAGGAACCGCCAAGACCAAAACGATCAGCATCATATAAAAAGAACCCAAAAACGCCACACCAAGGCCTGCGGCCTCTGGCCTTAGGTCCGAGGCATCGGGCCACCAGAAAAACTGAGTGTTAAAGCTGGTCTTTAGAAGGCCCTTTTCCTTCATTGCATCGGCAAGCTCCAATTGCGCAGGGCTTACCATACCGTCAAGTTCAGCACTTTGCATCGTAACACGACCTTTGTAATAGCCATCAATGCGCCCATTGGCGAGCAATGTCCAAGTGAACGACCGATCAAGAAGCGAAGGGTCTGCCAGTACCGCATTCCGCAGTTGCGCAGGCGCTTCTTTCGAGATCATGTTTTTGAACTCTTTCTTCGAAAGCTCTGAATAGTCGATCCCAGCCGCATCGAGGTTGTCTTTCAAGGCCTGAACCAAGGCCTTGGAATATCCAATGGTCGTTACTTTCTTCATTTTCAGGGGATCACGGGTGCCGCTTTTGTCAAGCTTATCGCTAGGTAAATCAAGCTGCAGCGTGTATTTCGTTTGCCAAAACGAAGGAAGCCCAGAGGAAATAACCGAGGCAAAGAGAGACACCAGAAACACAAGGCTGAGCACAATTGCGGAGAGCCCCAGCAAGCGAAATGTTTTTTCTTTTCTATTGCGTTTAGCGAGATCCAAAATACTACTCCAACTCAATCATATTGTTCGCGGTATTTGCGCACAATACGCAGGGCGAGCACGTTTAAGCCAAGGGTGATGAAAAAGAGGCTCAACCCAAGGGCAAAGGCCACTAAGGTTTCGGGGGACTCAAATTCGGTATCCCCTGTGAGCTGATTGACAATCTTTGCCGTGATGGTCGCCATGCCCTCAAACGGGTTACCGCTAATCTTTGCGGCCGCCCCTGCCCCAAGGACCACAATCATCGTCTCGCCAATGGCGCGGCTCGTGGCCAATAAAATTGCACCAACAATCCCTGGGAGCGCTGCGGGAAGAATGACTTTTTGAATGGTTTCAGATTTGGTTGCCCCAAGACCATAAGAGC
>WTIQ01000060.1 GCA_011525185.1 Paracoccaceae bacterium
GTGCAGGGGCCGATTGGGACTTTCTGGCCCGTTTGCGGGACAGGTGGTCAGGAAATTTGATCGTAAAGGGAATTACATCGCCAGAGGATGCAGCTCGCGTCAAAACGTTGGGCATTAATGCAATCTACGTCTCCAACCACGGAGGACGCCAACTAGATAGCGCACCAGCGGCCATCGATATTTTGCCTCTTATCCGCGAGACGGTAGGTGCCGAGTATCCGTTGCTCTTTGACAGTGGCATTCGCAATGGTGAAGATGTCATCAAGGCATTCGCGCTCGGGGCTGACTTTGTGATGCTCGGCCGACCTGTGCTTTATGCTTTGGCCGCGGGTGGTCAGGCGGGACTTATGGACCTCCTTCAGTGTTTTGCCCAAGACATTGACCTCGCTATGGCTCAAATTGGAATTCGTGATATGAGAGAAGCTAACAAAGAGATACTCTTTCAATCAGCAAGACCCAAAGCGCGGGCTGATATATTGACACAAACAACGCAGTTAAAAGCTGCGCCCTGATGGTTCTAAGAGGTTACAAAGAATGACGGACAACAATTATATCCGCGGCGGTGCTCTACTCGCGCGTGCCCTCAAGGAAAAAGGCGTTGATCATGCCTTTACGCTCGCGGGTGGGTTCTGCAACCCTGCGCTTGAGGGGTTTATGGAATGCCAAATGCCTGTTGTGAATTGTCCTCATGAACAGGTTGCTGGACATCTCGCTGATGGACATACGCGGATCACGCGCAAACCAAGCGTTTGCCTTGTTGGACCCGAAGGATTTGCAAACGCTGTTCCCGCGATGCTTGAGGCATGGGGCGAGCGGAGCCCGGTTATATTTGTGACAGGATCCTCGACCTTAAAACGCCAAGGCGCTGGAGGATTTAAAGAGATTGATGACGTGGCCATCGCTGCCCCTCTCACAAAATATTCGATTCAAATCACAGATGGAGAGCGCATAAGTGAATTTGTCGACCGGGCTTGGCGCGCAGCAACCACAGGATATCCTGGCCCCGTGCACCTTTCGCTCCCTGTTGATATTATGTTTTCTTCCTTTCCCGAGGATGCAGGTCGACAAGAGAGACCCTTTGATCGCACTGCACAGCCGCTTCCGCGTGCTTGGCCAGATCCCAACAGATTAGACAAAATTCTCTCAATCGTCCGATCTGCAAAACGGCTAGTTCTCATTGGTGGTCACGGCATATGGTGGTCTGGTGGTGAGGACGCTTTGGCTCAAGCAGGAACAAAACTTCAGATACCAATTTTCAATGTGCCCTATCACACAAAAATGTTGAGCGAAGATTGCAAGGCCTACATGGGCCTTGCCGATTTTCATCAATATCATCCCTCAAAGCCAGCAATCCAAGAGGCTGATGTCGTTCTCATGGTCGGGTGTCGGCTTGATAACCAAATGAATTTTGGGAACCCGCCCTTTATTAAACCCGAGAGCACGCTGATCTGTGTTAACGGAAGTCACGAAGAATTAGAGTATAATTTTGGCGCTGATGAACAGTTGCTTTCGGACCCTTCTGCCTTTTTGAACGCGCTTTGTGACCTTGATCAAACTTGGTCGACTTGGCTTGATCTTCAGCGCACAAGGCGGGCTGAATGGGTTCAGCACTGGTCAGACCATATCGCGGCTGAGACCGAGCGTGATGAAGCGCACGGGCATTTGATGCATCCTTTGCAGTTGGCGCTCGATGTTCAGGCGGGAATGAACAATGGGGATTGGCTGGTTTTTGATGGTGGCAACACCCATTTTTGGAATGAAATCGCAACAAATATCGCGGCTGCGCGCGGATTGACTCTCGGGGGCATCATGCATCCTGGAAACTATAGTTTGTTAGGGGTTGGCGTGTCTTTTGCCCTCGCGGCAAAGAATGTGAATCCTGATAAAACGGTCGTCCTTGTGACAGGGGATGGCGCGTTTTTGTCAGGTGGTTTATCCATCGAAGCCTGCTTTCAGGAAAACATTCCGATCGTGGTTGTGGTGGACAATAATGGTGGGCTTGATTGCATCAGTCAACAGCAAGAACGACTATTTGCCAATGGTCAGCACTATGCGACGGATTTTCGTGATATTCCCTTTCATACTATGTTTGAAGGGCTTGGTGGATATGGTGAGTTGGTGACTAAACGATCCGAGTTAGCAGATGCGCTTGAGCGCGCCATTGCCAGTGGCAAGACGGCGTGTCTTAATGTGAAGTGCCGTGGCGTGATCAGCCCCATCGTCGCGGCGACATCGGATAAAAGAGATAAGGCATCGATCGAATAATGGCCCGCGTTTCTTCGCATACATTGAACAGTGTGGATGGAAGCCATGCAGCTGGTATTAAAGTAAGTTTGAGGAATCTTGACACCCAAGAAACCCTGTTTGAAACTGAAATGGATCAGGGCGGGCGGTTGTCAGAAGAGATCGTAAATCCTGAAGGTCGCGCCCAGTATGAGCTTGTTTTTGAGACGGGTGCCTACTGGCAGAGCCATCTGGACAAGATGGAAAGTGCGAGTATTATGAAAGAAATTGTCATCCGATTTTCGATGCCCGATGCTGATGGTCGCTATCACATCCCCCTTATTTTGGCTCCAAATGGCTATTCTGTTTGGTCCTCAACACCAGAGGGTTAAGGCTCTCAAGTTCAAACATATGAATTGAAAAATATAATTTCAGGTTTTGACTGGAAATAGCCATTTGACCTGTCCTTTTTCAAAGATAGCTCTGGGGGATGTTAGCTGAGCGGGTCAGCGCTAATAATGATAAAATTCTGTGATGAGGGCCCGTGGACAAGTTGATTTTGGGTCAAAATCAAAAGCGCGTTATCTGTTTGTTTCATTCTGAAACCTATGATAACCGCAGGACTTAATCAATTTATAGAGGGACAGCGTTATGGCACTCGATTATACAGTCAAAGACATCAGCTTAGCGGAATTTGGTCGTCGTGAGCTGGATATTGCGGAAACCGAAATGCCTGGGTTGATGGCGCTTCGCTCTGAATACGGTGAAAGCAAACCCCTGAAAGGTGCGCGGATTGTGGGTTCGCTTCATATGACCATTCAAACGGCAGTTTTGATTGAGACGCTGGTTGAGCTGGGTGCGGATGTGCGCTGGGCGTCTTGTAACATTTTCTCGACGCAGGATCATGCTGCTGCGGCGATTGCGCATGCGGGCGTGCCAGTCTTTGCCATCAAGGGCCAAACGCTGGAGGAACATTGGGATTACCTAGATAAATCTTTCATGTTCCCAGATGGCCCAAACATGATTTTGGATGATGGGGGAGATGCGACACTGTATGTCCTGCTGGGGGCACGTGCGGAAGCAGGCGAAGATATCATTCCTGTGCCACAGTCCGAAGAAGAGGCCGTGATCAAGGCGCAGATCAAAAAGCGCATGGAACAATCGCCAGGTTGGTTCACAAAAACCCGCGATGCGATCAAAGGCGTGTCAGAGGAAACAACAACAGGTGTTCACC
>WTIQ01000420.1:0-8560 GCA_011525185.1 Paracoccaceae bacterium
CTATGGGTGTGTTTCTGACAGTGACAATTATAGGTTTTGCAAAGCATGGCTTGGGCTTTCTGTCGCTGTTTTGGATTTCGTCGGCGCCTCTTGCCCTGCGTCCAATCTTGGCACTGATTGAAATCATCTCTTATTTCGTGCGCCCCATCAGTCATTCTATCCGACTTGCGGGTAACATGATGGCAGGACATGCTGTGATCAAGGTGTTTGCAGCTTTTGCAGGTGTTGCTGTGATTGCACCTCTTTCAGTCATGGCGATTACGGCTATCTATGCGCTCGAGCTTTTGGTCTCGTTCATTCAGGCCTATGTATTTGCTATTTTGACATGCGTCTATCTGAAAGACGCGCTTCATCCTCATCACTAACAACTTAACAATCTAACACGAACGTTTATCTAAGGAGAAAGACAATGGAAGGCGATATCGTACAAATGGGTGCTTACATCGGTGCAGGCTTGGCATGTACTGGTATGGGTGGAGCTGCCGTAGGCGTGGGCCACGTTGTAGGTAACTTCCTCTCAGGTGCTCTGAGAAACCCATCTGCAGCTGCAGGTCAAACAGCAACCATGTTCATTGGTATTGCGTTTGCGGAAGCTCTTGGGATCTTCTCATTCCTCGTAGCACTCTTGCTGATGTTTGCCGTTTAATTCTCCATTTCGGACATCGTCGGGAGGTAGGGTATAACCTCTCCCGACGGCCTATCCACAACATTTGGAGGACTTTATGGCGTCAGAAACATCAACAGCAGCAGATGCGGCAACACCAGGAATGCCACAGCTTGATTTCTCAACTTTTGGAAATCAAATCTTTTGGCTGGTGATCACGCTTGTTGTCATTTACTTTATCCTGTCTCGCATTGCACTTCCGCGCATTGCCGAGGTCTTGGCGGAACGTAGTGATAAAATTAGCGATGACCTTGCAATGGCCGAGGAACTCAAAGCCAAAGCGGTGGAAGCTGAGGAAGCGTATAACAAAGCGCTTGCAGATGCACGTGCAGAGGCGGCCAAGATCGTTGAAAGCACCAAAGCAGAGATGAAGTCCGAACTGGACGCAGCCATTGCAAATGCCGATGCTGAGATTTCCAAGAAATCTGCCGAGAGCGAGAAACTGATTGCGGAGATCCGGGCCAGCGCTCTTGAGAGCGTGGAGGAAGTGGCCAAGGCTACGACTGGGGCGCTCGTGACTGCAATGGGCGGTAATGAGGACGACAAAGCCATTGCTGCGGCCGTGTCGCAAGAGATGAAAGGGTTATCGTATGCGTGGATTGATATATAGCTCAAGCGTTCTGATCGCATCTCCCGCGCTTGCGGCCTCTGGTCCTTTCGTTTCATTGCGCAACACTGATTTTATTGTGCTGCTTGCCTTCATCGCCTTTATTGGCGTGTTGGCTTATTTCAAAGTGCCCTCATTGATCGGTAGTATGCTTGATAAGCGGGCCAATACGATCAGAAACGAGTTGGATGAGGCGCGCAAATTACGTGAAGAAGCTCAAAGTATCTTTGCAAGCTATGAGCGGCGTCAGAAAGAAATCGAAGAGCAAGCAGCGCGGATCGTTGAAAGCGCGCGTAAAGAGGCTGAAGCTGAAGCTGAAAAAGCACGAGCAGCCCTTGACGTCACGGTGAGCCGACGCTTAGCCGCAGCGGAAGAGCAAATTGCCTCGGCTCAAGCGAGCGCAGAACGTGAAGTGCGTGACAAAGCTGTAACGGTCGCCGTCGCAGCCGCCAAGTCGGTTCTTTCGACACAAATGAGTGCATCGATGGCTAAGGGTTTGATTGAGGAATCCATCAAGGATGTGGAGACCAAGCTGCACTAGGTTACTGTATGCAAATGAAATTTTTTGAAGCCTGCCGTATCTGGTGGGCTTCTTTGCTTTCAGCAACGTGGCAGGTAAACCTATAACTTGTTTTGATGCGATATATTTTAATAAGGCCATTGTCGCATAGAACACGATAGAATGAACATAGCAGCCCATAACATAGCGCGCTGCGTTTGCCTGTCCCTTGGGCTAACCTGATCAAGAAGAGAGGTCATTGAAGGACATGCGGCCACTTCTCAGCGGTTCCAGAAAAGCACGTTCGGCCTACTAGGGGTAGGCTTGGTTCAGTGATGCCACCTGGCGGGGTGTTTTCGCACTCGTTTTCTATTTATGCAGAGGTCTTCTATCCGCCTAATAGTGATCGCTGATGCATAAATTTTGCGATCGCATTTCACTTACGTCAGCTACATGTTACGGACATCTTGCAGTGATCCAAACATGGTAACTACCTTGACCTTGGGCAAAGCGATCCTTTTATAGTGGTAGCATGGACCTCTCAAGCGGGTCTCAGCGTTTGCCGTAATAAAGCCCAACAATATGTTCTGCTTGGGCAAAGAAGAGCCATCGGGACACAAAGACGCCCGCGATATGAGATAGAACTGCAATGAGGGCCGTAACATGTGTGACAGTCAGTGAAAGGATCAGAACGGGTGTTCCGATCGTGAGTATCAGAGAGATAATTCTTAGTTTTGCGGCATGCTTGCGACCCACGACATAGACAAATTCGCGCAACAAATAATTTGTGCCCGTATGAGGTGGCTCAAAGGCCCGTACCGCGCCATTACGACCAAGTCCTGTCGCTGTGCTTAGGTTTGTCCCGCTTTTCTCAAGTGCTTGATCGCCTCCAATCCAATAGGCGATTTGCGCAATCCCAACAGAGACCAAGAGCAGAAGGGCAATTTGAACTTGTCCTGAGAGCAATGCGCCACCCGCAAGTGAGAAGAGTAGGAACAAAAGCGGGGTCATCGGCGTGTTCCAGCGGGGAACGGTCTTGAGCTGTCTGTAAATCATTGAGGTGGCATAAACCGTTGCCAGCGACAAAAGCCCGCCGATCCATCCGATGGGCGCAACAGCAACGCCATAAAAAACCAGTCCCGCTCCATAAATAGCCATGGTGATTAATGCGGCCACAGCAAGCCAGGCCTCTCGGCTAAGCCAGCTTGTTTTCCACTGGCTAAAGGCTTTGATTGCCCGTTCGGGGTGTCCCAAATGAAATGTTGAAGACAGCAATCCCCCAACCGCCAAGACATAGGCAATGGCAAAAAAGATAAAGGCGACAAGTCCTTTGGGCGCAGGCATGCCAAAGCCAAGAAAAAACAAAAGCCCAAAGCCAAGCCCTGAAAGCGTGGTAAAGATGATAACAGAAGGTGCTGGATGCATCAGATCTTCTCCAAGGTTTTGTCAAGCCACGCCATAAAGCCCTTTGGTTCCTCTGCGACGGGGGCAAGGAGCGGGGCTAAGACGTCGATTTCTTCCATCGTGTCTTTGGGCCGTGGCGGAAGATATTTGTTGACAGGTTTTGTGCCTTGTTCTGGCATTAAATCCATACCGCCGCGCTCAGCGCTCAGTTTGCTGACCGCGCTGTCAGGGTCTGCAAAATCTCCGAAATGACGCGCCCCTGCGGGACAGGTGCGCACGCATGCTGGAACGCGGTCTTCTTCGGGAAGGTTTTCGTTGTAAATACGGTCCACACAGAGGGTGCATTTTTTCATAACCCCTTCGGCGGCATCCAATTCGCGCGCGCCATAGGGGCAGGCCCAAGCGCAAAGTCCACAGCCGATGCAATCGCTCTCATTCACCAAAACGATCCCATCTTCAACCCGCTTGTAGCTTGCACCTGTTGGGCAGACGGTGACGCAGGGCGCATCTTCGCAATGAAGGCAGGATTTGGGAAAGTGGATCAGTTGCGCAGCACCCACATCTGGTGTGATTTCATAGGAATGCACGCGGTTTAAAAATGTCCCCGATGGGTTTGCTCCATACGCGCTTTGATCGCTCAGAGGCGCACCATAGTTTTCGGTATTCCATCCCTTGCAGCTTATGACGCAGGCATGACAGCCAACGCATGTGTCCAAGTCAATCAAAAGGCCAAGCTTGCGGTCTGTTTTTGTGGGAAGCTCTGTCATGATCCAACTTTCCATCTGAGGTCTTTAGGCCCCTGTCCAACGGGCGAGGTGAGCGGCGCAAAATTGGGTTCGCTCTCTTTGGGAGGAGGCGCTTTTTCGATGCGCACGCGCAGATCAAACCAAGCAGCCTGTCCTGTGACAGGATCAGAGTTGGCCCATCGCAGCCCATCGCCTTTGGGGGGTTGCAGTTCGTGAATTAAATGATTGAGAAGAAAGCCCTTGGTCGCTTCGGGCGCGTCTTTATCCAAGGCCCATGCCCCCTTGCGCTTGCCAATGGCGTTCCACGTCCAAACGGTATTTTCATTAAGGGCTGCCATCTCTGCAACAGGGACGATGATCTCGCCATGGGCTGACGTGACTTTCGCCCAATCGCCGTCCTCAAAGCCATGCTCTTGCATGCGTTTGGTGGGGAGATAGAGCGGGTTCAGCCCATGAATTTGACGCAGCCAAGCGTTTTGTGTCCCCCAGCTGTGATACATTGCCATCGGGCGTTGGGTCAGAGCATGGAGAGGAAACTGCTTTGTATCCACTGCGCCCTCTTCAAAAGGTGGATACCAAATGGGCAAGGGATCAAGGGTCTCTTTGATCCTCGCGCGTAAATGATCGGGGGGCTGGCGTTCGCCAAAGCCTTCGGCGGCTCGTTGAAATTTGCGCATCGGCTCCACATAAAGCTGAAAGAGATAGGGTTGAGGGCTGTCATAAAGGCCCATGGCCACGGCCCAGTCCTGATAGGCGCTGTTCCAAGGTTTGTAATAGAGGGCCTCTTGAGGGACATGCTCCACAAAGAACCCGCCATTTTCGATATAGCGATCCAGTTGCTCAGGGTTCACCTCGCCTCGTCCTGCGTCACTCCCGTTGCCGCGAAAGCCTGCAAGCGGGCCTATGCCGGGTTTTCTCACATGATTGACGATGTAATCGGCATAATCGGCGTATTTTTGCGAGCCATCCTCGTTCACAAACCCAGGCAAGCCAAGCCGGGCTCCAAGATCACAGAGCACCGATTGAAACCCACGCACATCCCGATCTGGTTCGATCACAGGCCAACGAATGGCATCGGCGGCCGCGTCTGCTTCACAAATGGGACGATCCAAAAGACTGATGCAATCATGGCGCTCCAGATACGTGGTATCGGGCAGGATGAGGTCCGCATAGGCCACCATTTCCGATGAATAGGCGTCGGAATAGATGATCCTTGGAATGACATAGTCGCCCGTTTCGTCCGTGTCAGTCAGCATCTCAATCACACCCTTGGTGTTCATCGAGCTATTCCACGACATATTGGCCATGTACATAAAAAGCGTGTCAATCTTATAGGGATCGCCCGCGTAGGCGTTTGAGATGACCATATGCATCAAGCCATGGGCGGACATGGGATTTTCCCACGTAAAGGCTTTGTCGATCCGCGCGGGGGTTCCATCGCCTTTCAGGGCCAAATCCTCTGGCCCATGCACAAAACCAAGATGCGGTCCGTCAAGCGGCGCCCCGGGGGTGACTTTGCAGTGCGGCTTGGGATGAATGTCTGACGGTTTGGGGTAGGGTGGCTTAAAGCGAAAGCCGCCCGGCACTTCTACAGTTCCTAGTAAAAGCTGGAGAATATGCAGCGCACGGCAGGTTTGAAAGCCATTGGAATGCGCGGAAATACCCCGCATGGCATGAAAACTCACCGGGCGGCCGCGCATTTTGGAATGCCTTTCGCCTCGAAAATCGGTCCAAGCTTGGTCCAATTCAAAGGCCTCGTCAAAGGCCACACGCGCCAATTCAGCCGCAATCGCGCGAATGCGTCCTGCGGAGATGCCAACCTGTTTGGCAACGGTCTCTGGGGCGTATGTATCGCTCAGATACCGCTCGATCATCGCATGAAAGACCGTGCGATGTGTTTTCCCGTTCTCTCTCAGCTCGCCGTTTAGATTGGGCTTCACGCCCGTCGTATCAAAGGCACTAAGCTTCCCCGTCGCGCGATCTACCACAAGCGCTTTGCCCGCCTCATCGCGCTTTAAGAGACCTGTATCGGCATCAATTAAAACAGGCCCATTGGTGAACTGGGCAAGGTAGGTGAGGTCAATTTTACCTGCGCGCAGTAATTCATGCACCAGAGCCAGAATAAAGAGACCGTCAGTCCCCGGTGTGATCCCCACCCATTCATCCGCAACTGCGTTATAACCTGTGCGAATAGGGTTCACGCCAATCACTTTTGCACCGCGGGCTTTGATCTTGCCGATGCCCATCTTAATGGGATTGCTGTCATGATCTTCTGCGACTCCAAAGAGCATAAAGAGCTTCGTGTGGTCCCAATCTGGTTGACCAAACTCCCAAAACGCCCCGCCCATGGTGTAAATCCCAGCCGCTGCCATATTGACGCTGCAAAACCCGCCATGGGCCGCATAATTGGGGGTTCCGTAATTTTGTGCCCAAAAACTGGTAAAGGATTGGGATTGATCGCGTCCTGTGAAAAAGGCCAGTTTTTCGGGGTTTTCCTCTCGAACAGGTTTCAGCCAGCCCACAGCTATATCAAGCGCTTCGTCCCATGTGATTTCCTCAAATTCGCCAGAGCCTCGGGGGCCAACCCTTTTGAGAGGGGCGCGTAAGCGGGAAGGAGCATTGACCTGCATGATGCCCGCGCTGCCCTTGGCGCAGAGGACACCCTGATTAACAGGATGGTCACGATTGCCCTCAATATAGGCCACCTGACCGTCTTTCATATGGACGTTTATTCCGCAGCGACAGGCACACATGTAACAGGTGGTTTTGCGGATCTCGTCTGATACATGTGGGGATGTTTCGACGTAGGGTTGATCTTTCATCTGTGGAGTCCTGTTAAAGTGCAGTTTTGGGCTATCGCAGCGCTTTTGAGGCACGCAAGTTTAGCAACAGCATGAGAAACTTGGCGTCTCTTGGCAAGCGGTTACCTTGTCTCATGCGCAGCGCTCTGACAGCGGCACATAGGGTCGAGGTTCGGGACCATTGTAGAGGGTCAATGGCCGGATCAGAATGTTGCCGCGCAGTTGCTCAACACATTGGATGATCCACCCAGGCACACGGCCGATAGCAAAGATAGGGACATAAAGGTCCATTGGAATGCCGTGGAGCTGGTAAATAACCCCAGAATAAAAATCCACATTCACATTTAGTCCATGGCGTGAGTAGGGTTTCATCGCCTCCACAACTGCTTCGAGGATTTCGTACCACTCTGGCGCCCCCATTTCTTCACCCAATTTTTTAACGCCCTCTCTCATGTGGCGTGCGCGGGGATCTTCTGAGCGATAGACGCGGTGGCCAAAGCCTGTCACGGCCTCTCGTGCTGCGCGTTTGGCTTTGACATATGCCGCTGCCTTATCAGCGCTGCCGATCTCATGGACCATTTTCATCACGTCTTCTGCCGCGCCGCCATGGGCAGGGCCCGCGAGAGTGGAGAGCGCGGTTACAACAGCTCCGTGCAGGTTCGCCTCGGTGCCCACCGTGACGCGCGCAGCAAAGCTTGAGGCATTGCTGCCATGTTCTGCGTGTAAAATAAAATCTATATCCGCAAGGCGGGCCGCATCCTTAGAAGGTGTCTCTCCCTTTAACATCCAAAGCCAATTTGCGGCGTGACTGAGCTCTGGATTTGCGTCAATCGGGGCTTTGCCTTGCCGAATATTGTGATGGGCTGCAATAATCATGGGAATTTGCGACATAAGGCGGAGCCCGTTTTGAATAAAATCAGCTTCGCTGACCTTTTGGCTCTGTGCTTCTAGCGCAGCCAGGGCAGATACGGCGGTACGTAGGGCATCCATTGGATGGCCGTCCTTTACAGCCTCCAAGATCGAATAGATCGCTGAGGGCAAATGCCGTGCGGATTTCAAATTTGCATCAAAGGCTTGTAATTCCTCTTGTGTGGGCAGCTCGCCATAGATCAAGAGATAGGCGGTTTCTTCAAAGGTCGACTGTGTGGCAAGATCGTGAATGGAATAGCCCCGGTAGCTGAGTTTACCCTCCGCGCCCTTGATCTCGCTCACACCAGAGCGTTCAAAATATATTCCCTTTAATCCGCGATTGATCTTGATAGTGTCACTCATTAGGACCTCGTGTGGTGAAGTAGGAGATGTGAAAAATGTCAGTGATGCAGGCCATCAACGAAAAAGCGCAAAAATCGGCCACGCGTGTCGTCTTTCCAGAAATGGATGAGCCACGGATCGCAGAAGCTGTCACTGAGATCGAAGCACAGGGCATTGCCAAGGCCATCCCGCTGGCCGAGCCGACATCTGAAATGATTGAGATGCTTGTCTCCCAGCGTGGCGTGAAACACGCGATTGCCAAACGCATGCTCTCAAAGCCTCTTATTCGCGCCGCTGCGATGGTTGCCTGTGGCGATGCGGATGCTATGGTTGCAGGGGCCGATAGTCCAACCAAACGGGTGATTGAGGCCGCAAGCCTCGCTATAGGTTTGCAAGATGGGGTGGCGCTGCCGTCGTCCTTCTTCTTGATGAGCTTTCCAAATGGGCGCGAAATGATCTTTTCAGATTGCGCTGTCAATGTGGCGCCTGATGCGCAAGCGCTGGCCTCGATCGCGCGCGCCTCAGAGGCCTCTGCCAAGGCGTTGCTTGGAGCTGCAGACGTGGCTCTTTTGTCGTTCTCAACAGGAA
>WTIQ01000420.1:8660-13408 GCA_011525185.1 Paracoccaceae bacterium
GCCAAGGCGTTGCTTGGAGCTGCAGACGTGGCTCTTTTGTCGTTCTCAACAGGAATATCGGGCAGCGGAGAGAGCGTTTCAACCGTGCGAGAGGCAGCGGAGCAAACTGAATTTCTCGGACCAATCCAAGCCGATGCTGCTCTGAATGGAGCGATTGCGCAAAAGAAGGGTTTGGGAGAGGGAAGAGCAAATGTCTTGGTGTTTCCAAATTTAGATGCAGGCAACATTGCGTATAAGCTTGCCCAAGAATTGGCAGGTGCCCAAGCGATTGGTCCGATCTTACAAGGCTTTAAGAAACCCGTGTGTGATCTTAGCCGCGGTGCAAGTGTTGGCGATATTGTTGCGGCGACGGCTGTGACTGTGGCATTGAGCTGACCCGTCATGCCGCCTCCATTAACGCCAAGGCATCTGCGGCGATCATCCGCTCCTCTTCGGCAGGGATCACCCAAGCTTTGACCTTAGAGCTTTCAGCATGAAGGCGTGGCGCATTGCGGTGGTTGGCATCTGGATTCATGCGCACCCCTGTCCATTCAAGCCCCCGCAAAATGCGTGCACGCACCCCAAGTGCATTCTCGCCAATACCGCCAGTAAAGGCAACGGCGTCAAGCCCTTCCATTGCTGCAATAAGCGATCCTGCGTGCCTGAGCGACCAATAGCAAAAATGTTCAATCGCAAAGGCGCTATCAGCGCTAGGATCAAGCATCAAATTACGCATATCGGATTTGCCCCCAGAGAGGCCGAGAAGCCCACTTTCGTGGTTTAAAATCGCTTTTGTCCGCTCAAGTCCATTTTCCTCGACCAACCGCAGCACGGCATTGGCGTCTATACCGCCTGAGCGTGTTCCCATCGTGAGCCCGTCCAGCGGCGAATATCCCATCGTTGTTGCGATGGATTGCCCATTATGGATGGCGCATAGGCTTGCCCCATTTCCTAGATGAAAGGCCAAGAGCCGCGAGGGGAGTTTTTCCTTTGAAACTGTGGGAAGCGTTTTCACGAGGGATGCATAGGATAATCCATGAAACCCATAGCGCCGAATGCCCTTTGTTTCCATCATACGCGGGATGGCATAACGTGTAGCGACATCAGGATTTGTTGCATGAAATGACGTGTCAAAGCTTGCATATTGGGTAAGATCCCCTGCCAGACGCGACATGGTATCAATCGCAGCGAGATTATGCGGATTATGAAGCGGTGCGAGCGGTGTGCAATTGGAAATTTCAGACCGCACTTCAGGTGTGACACGCAAAGGCGCGGTCAGTTTATGCCCCCCATGCACCACACGATGGGCAACCGCTGACAGGGTCTTTACACCATATCCGCGCCCATCCAGCGCCTCTAATACAGCATTCAGGGCAGAGGTGTGGTCGATAAAAGGAATGTCCTGCCGCTCATCTGCAATATTGAGGTGAGACGCGCCACCTATGCCTGCCGCGATGCCAGAAATTTCTTCGATCAAGGCCTCTGTAAAGACTGCGAACTTGATCGAAGAAGATCCCGCATTCAAGACCAGAATGCGTTTTGTTTTTGAGGCCACACTCACCAATTTATACGGTTTGTGGAACCATATCAGCGGCGCTGATGCCTGCTACGGCTACGGGTTTTTTCATCGCGTCACGACGGAAGGGCTCTCCCAATTCCTGATTGATCATGGCTTCAATCAGAGTGGTTTTGCCATGTTTCATCTGATCGGTAATGGCTGTGTTAAGCGCCTCACGCAACTCATCCATTGTGCGGGTCTGAACGCCCTGAAGCCCGCAGGCCTGAGCAATGCCAGCATAAGAGACTTGGGTATCAAGCTCGGTGCCGACAAAATTGTCTTCATACCAAAGCGTCGAGTTTCTCTTTTCTGCGCCCCACTGGTAATTGCGAAACACAATCATCGTGATGGGGGGCCATTCTGAGCGGCCAATTGCGGTCAGTTCCGTGACAGCGATGCCAAAGGCGCCGTCGCCCGCAAAGCCGACAACGGGCGTGTCAGGACAACCGATTTTGGCACCGATAATGGCAGGAAGCCCATAGCCACAGGGGCCAAAGAGGCCAGGTGCAAGGTATTTACGTCCCTCTTCAAATGTCGGATAGGCATTGCCAATAGCGCAGTTATTGCCGATGTCAGAGCTGATAATTGCGTCTTTGGGAAGCGCACTTTGAATGGCCCGCCACGCCATGCGGGGGCTCATCCAATCGGGTTTGTCCGCACGGGCGCGTTGGTTCCACGTGGTGCCTGGATCATCGTCTTCGTGATCCATGCTCGACAGTTGCTGCGCCCACTGTGATTTGGTTTGAGCGATCTTCGCTTTGCGTGCGTCGCGGCCTGCGTCACCTGCCGTATCTGAAAGCCGCTCAAGCAAAGCATTTGCTACTTTTTTCGCGTCTCCGATAATGCCCACAGAGACTTTTTTGGTCAGTCCGATACGATCGGGATTTATATCAACTTGGATGATTTTGGCGTCTTTGGGCCAGTAATCAATCCCATATCCAGGTAGGGTGGAAAAGGGGTTCAAACGGGTACCAAGGCAGAGCACTACATCAGCCTGAGAAATCAGTTCCATGCCTGCTTTCGAGCCGTTGTAGCCCAATGGACCCGCAAATAACGGATGCGAGCCAGGGAATGCATCGTTGTGCTGATAGCCAACACAGACGGGGGCATCAAGCCGCTCAGCCAGCTTCATCGTGTCGCCAATGGCTCCAGCAAGGACGACACCAGCACCGTTTAGAATAACGGGTGATTTTGCATCGCTCAACAAATCGGCCGCTTTTTGCAATGCTTCATCGCCACCGCTTGGACGTTCAAAGGCCACAATTTCGGGCAGATCAATATCAATCACTTGCGTCCAAAAATCACGGGGCATGTTGATCTGGGCAGGGGCTGAGGCACGTTTGGCATTCATGATAACGCGGTTGAGCACCTCTGCCACACGAGAGGGATCGCGCACCTCTTCTTGGTATGCGACCATATCTTTGAAAAGCGCCATTTGTTCAACTTCTTGAAACCCGCCTTGGCCGATGGTTTTATTCGCCGCTTGCGGGGTGACCAGCAACAACGGCGTATGGTTCCAATAGGCCGTCTTTACGGCTGTGACGAAGTTTGTAATGCCAGGTCCATTTTGGGCGATCATCATGCTCATTTTGCCACTAGCGCGCGTGTAGCCGTCTGCCATCATCCCGCCAGAGCCTTCATGCGCACAGTCCCAAAACATGATACCCGCTTTCGGAAAGAGATCAGATATAGGCATGAATGCCGATCCGATAATACCAAAAGCATGCTCAATTCCATGCATTTGGAGGGTTTTTACGAAGGCCTCTTCTGTGGTCATTTTCATGTTGTATGATCTCCCAAAAAAATAAAAGGGCCTACGAAGAGGCCTTTGGTTATCATGGTTTTAATTGTGGTATTTGCGAATTTATAGGGCCAGATTTTTGATGGCTTTATATCCAAATCTAATGTGGCTTCAATCATCGATGTGTCACAGGTTCGGACGCGGAAGTAACGGTGTTTTACCTCAAAAGGTGAATTTGCATGCGCGTTATGGTCTCTGCGATATTTTGTATCCCCTCTGAAATGCGTTCGGCTGGAATGGACGAATAGGCTAGGCGATAAAATGTCTTTGGTGGGTGTGGGCCGCAGAAAAAATCCTGACCAGGCTCGATAAGAGTGCTTTTTTCCCTCAGCCGTTTGGCGAGAAGTGCTGTATCAATCTGTTCAGGGGCACGCATCCAAAATGAAGATCCGCCATGGGTCCCATGCCCCGCAATTGTTAAGCCGCAGGTTTTAATTGCCTCCTCCATGACAAGACGACGCTCTCGATAGGTTTTGGAGAGGCGTTTGACCATCGCATCGTAATGCCCTAGCCGAAGAAAGTACGAGGCTGTGCGTTGAAGATGACCAGGAGGATGGCGCAAAATGCTGGCCCTCAGCGCGCGCGCTTCTCGAATAAAAGGAGCCGATCCAACGAGATACCCGAGACGTAATCCCGGAAAGAGCGATTTGGAAAAGCTGCCGACATAGATCACACGTCCATCTTTATCCAATGATTTCAAAGAAGGGGATGGCGGGTTTAGAAATGACATCTCAAACTCATAATCATCTTCAATGATGATTGCATTCAAATCCTTGGCGCGCCTCAGAAGTGTTTTGCGTCGCTCAAGGGGGAGAGTCGTTGTTGTCGGGCAATGATGGCTGGGGGTGGTGAAGATAATATCTGTATCATCTGGAAGAAGGTCTGGGCGTAACCCCTGCGCATCTACGTCAGTTGGGGAAACGACGCTTTGTGTTTGGCGCAGAATTTCGCGCAATGCAGGGTAGCATGGATTTTCGATGACCGCCTTTTTCTTTGGCCCCAGCAAGACCTGTGCCGCAAGCCAGAGCGCGTTTTGCGCTCCGACGGTGACTAAAATTTCATCCGCATGCGCGATGATCCCGCGACGCGGAAGGTTGTGTCTTGCGATGAATTCCACCATCTCTGGATCATCTTGATCATAATAATCGGCGGTCAGAGTGGAAAAATCTTTGGAGCCTAAGGCTTGATGAGCGCAAAGCCTCCATCGACCGTGATCAAACAGGGTTGGGTCTGTTTGTCCGTATACAAAGCAATATTTATAATCAGACCAATCAATGGGTTTGGAAAACACGCTTTGCTCAGCATATCCTTTTATTAAATGATCGCTCCAGTTTAGGCTGGACATGCTTTTTTCGCGTTTTGCACCTTGCAATGGCTCTGGCGAAGCATCCGAAATATAATATCCCGAAC
>WTIQ01000467.1 GCA_011525185.1 Paracoccaceae bacterium
GCCCAAGGGTGTGCATGGGACCATAGATTTTTGTCCAGTACTCAAAAGGCCAACATTTGCAATGTGAAATCCATCGACATCTTTGGCTGGATCAATAGCATTGATCACTAAATCTTCGTTCAAATGCTTAGGAAGTGGAAGCTGAACCAGAATGCCATGTACGGCAGGGTCTTTGTTCAGAGTATCAATCACCCCTAGCAATTCCTCTTCGGACGTGTCGGCCTCAAGTTTATGTTCAAAACTATTCATACCAGCTTCGACGGTTTGCTTGCCTTTGGAACGCACATAAACTTGACTTGCAGGGTCTTCTCCAACCAAGACCACGGCCAAGCCAGGGGTCACACCGACCTCATTTTTGATCCGTGTCACATGCTCTGCAACTTTGTCGCGGATCGTTTTTGCAAAGGCTTTCCCATCAAGTAATTTGGCGGTCATTGCGTTTCCCTTTTGTGAGCACTGCCCTTGTCTGAGGTGCAGGCATGTTTGACTATTTAGACGATAGGGTCCGCCGCCAAGTACTTATTAATCAAGTGCTTATAAATGGCGGCGGGGTGGGGTATAAGCTTAGAACAAGCCTTCGATTTGGCCTGCTTCATTGAGCATAATACTCTCCGATGCAGGTACAGAAGGAAGCCCTGGCATTGTCATGATCTCTCCGCAGATGACAACGACAAACCCAGCACCCGCGCTTAGACGAACCTCGCGTACGGGCACAGAGTGACCCAAGGGGGCACCACGGCGGTTTGGATCGGTTGTAAAGCTATATTGTGTTTTTGCCATGCAGACGGGGAGGTTGCCATATCCGGCCTCTTCCCATTCTTTCAGCTGGTTGCGGATTTTGGCGTCGGCAAGAACTTCGTCCGCGCGGTAAATGCGCTTTGCAACTGTCTCGATCTTCTCAAAGAGGGAGACGTCATCGTCGTAAAGCGGCGCGAAATTTGCCATATCCGCATCTGCAATCTCTGCAACGCGGGTTGCGAGCTCAACCGTCCCTTCCGAGCCTTTTTCCCAATGCTGGCACAAGATGGCCTCGGAGCCGTGCGCTTCAACAAAGTCCTTGACCGCTTGCACTTCTGCATCCGTGTCGGTGACAAAGTGGTTAATCGCAACGACCACAGGCACGCCAAAGCTTTTGACGTTTTCGATGTGGCGACCGAGATTTGGGCACCCTGCTTTCACGGCCTCTACATTTTCTGCGCCAAGGTCTGCTTTTGCGACACCACCGTTCATTTTCATGGCACGCACAGTGGCAACGACGACGACAACCGAGGGCGCAAGGCCCGCTTTGCGGCATTTGATGTTCATGAATTTTTCAGCACCAAGGTCTGCGCCAAAGCCTGCCTCTGTAACAACATAATCTGCGATTTTCAGAGCGGTTGTTGTGGCCATGACCGAATTACACCCATGTGCGATATTGGCAAAAGGTCCACCATGAACAAAAGCAGGGTTATTTTCCAGCGTTTGAACGAGATTGGGCTGCATAGCATCTTTGAGCAAGACGGTCATTGCGCCGTCAGCTTTGACATCCCGACAATAGACTGCCGATTTATCACGACGGTATCCAATGATGATATCGCCAAGCCTTTTTTGAAGATCCTCGAGAGAGGTGGCAAGGCATAGGATTGCCATAACTTCTGAGGCGACGGTAATATCAAAACCTGTTTGACGCGGGTAGCCATTGGGCACGCCACCAAGGCTTGTAACTATATCACGTAGGGCGCGATCGTTCATATCCATGACCCGACGCCACGTGACGCGGCGCTGATCGATCTCAAGCTTGTTTCCCCAATAGATATGGTTGTCGATCATGGCTGAGAGGAGATTATGCGCTGAGGTGATCGCATGAAAATCGCCTGTGAAATGAAGGTTCATATCTTCCATGGGAACAACTTGGGCATAGCCGCCTCCTGCCGCGCCGCCCTTCATACCAAAGCACGGGCCGAGTGAGGCTTCGCGGATACAAATCGCTGCGCGCTTGCCTATGCGGTTTAGACCGTCTCCTAAGCCAACCGTTGTTGTTGTCTTGCCTTCCCCCGCAGGTGTCGGGTTTATGGCAGTTACAAGAATGAGCTTGCCGTCATCATTGCCCTGTACCGAATTTATGAAGTCTTGACTGACTTTTGCTTTGTCATGGCCGTAAGGCAGCAAATGTTCTGTTGGAATACCCAATTTTGCACCAATCTCTTGAATTGGCTTTTTATTGGCTTCACGCGCAATCTCGATGTCTGATTTGTAACCCATTGCAAATTTCCCTTAAGCAGCGGCTGATCGTTTGGTTGCGTATACGGGAGTATACCTGCACAGCGCTTTGCGATTGCGACATTTCCGTCGTCTCTTGCGGCGCAGCACGGGTTAGAGGTTTCGCATTGGAAACCTTCGCTGCAAAAGGAAATCGGCGATTTGATTGCAGTGTGGGGAAGTTTGCACAACATTCGTACCGTCCTGACAGCAGCGGCCTTTCTCTCTTGTGCTTTTGCTGTCATGTAAGCCGACTGGCGAGCTGTCCGTTACGACCAAAGAGTCTTCTGCGCGCGCTCTGCGGCCTCTTGATCAAAGTTGCCAGTCCCCAACTCGTTATCTGTTACTTCGCGCAAAATATCACCGATGCTGGGAATGTCCTTCGGTTTATCGCCTTCCCAGAGATGAGAGCGAATGACCGACTTTGGGCAATGAATATAAACCTCTTCAACGGTGATATGGATGACCGTTTTTGGCAGATGAGTTTGACGTTGAAATTTGGCGCATAGGTCTTTGTCTGTCCTGAGCTTTGCATGACCATTAACGCGGACCACATCACGGATCTTCGGGATCATAAACACAAGAGAGACGCGACCATCTCGCACGATGTTGCGCAGACTGTCGAGGCGGTTGTTACCGCGCCAGTCAGGCATCAAAAGAGTTTTAGGATCGGCAATCGCAACCACGGGGCCATCATCGCCGCGTGGGCTTGCATCTATTCCTTTTGGTCCAACCGTGGCCAGCACGCAAAAACGAGAAGCTTCAATCCATTTTGTATAAAGCAGTGTAAGATGATCGGCCCCTTTGCGTTTGGCACCTTCACTGACCACTCCATAAAGCGCATTGAGTTCATCTATCGTATTAAGAAATTCCATCAAATCCCGCATCTTTCATTAATCTATTTGAGTGCGTCTCAATCGTGGTCTCAAGTTGTTCCATAAATTGATCCTGAGACAAACCCTGCAAAATAGGGTCCAGAAATTCGACAACCGCAAGCCCCTTTTGACGCATAATGCCGTATTTGGGCCAAAATAATCCAACATTTGTTGCGGCGGGCACGCAGGCCTGTTTGGTTTCTGAGTAGAGGACATATGTTCCGATTTTGAAGGGTTTGTGCTCGCCCGGTGCGACGCGTGTGCCTTGGGGGTAGATGATCAATTGACCTGCGGGTGCGGTCCCTGATTTCACATTGACGAGCATTTTTT
>WTIQ01000115.1 GCA_011525185.1 Paracoccaceae bacterium
ATCTTTGGGGGGGCGTTGGTACGGGGAAATCATTTTTGATGGATTTGTGCGTCGCGCATTTGGGCGAGAGCGCACGACGCATTCATTTTCATGCCTTTATGCAAGAGGTCCATGAGGCCTTGCATCGGGCCCGTCAGGCAAATGAACGTGACGCGCTTCAAGTTGTGTCGTCAAAAATTGCCAAAAATCTGCGCCTCTTGGCGTTGGATGAAATGCAGATCAAGGATATTGCGGATGCGATGGTCGTGGGACGGCTGTTTGAGCTGTTGCATGCGAAGGGTGTGACTACGCTAACGACCTCCAACCGTCCACCACATGATCTCTATAAAGACGGATTAAACCGTCAGCTCTTTCTCCCCTTCATCGCTTTTTTGAAGGAGAATTTGGTCATCCATGACATGCAAAGCAGCATTGATTTCCGCCAACAAAGGTTGCTTGGGGATCAAGTATATTTTGCGCCCAATGATGAGACTGCCCGCACGCGCATGGATGAAATTTGGGCAGAACTCAGTCAGCAGCAAGAGAGCGTTTTCACGCTGATGGTCAAATCCAGAGAATTGAAAATTCCGCGCTATTTCAATGGTATTGGGCGTTTTTCCTTTGCCGATCTCTGTGCACAGCCCTTGGGGGCTGGGGATTATCTCGCCCTTGCTGATTATTTGCGGATCTTCTTTATCGATGACATACCGCAACTGGGGCGGCATAATTTCAACGAAGCCAAACGGTTCGTGACACTGATAGATACGCTTTATGAGGCAAAATCTCGGTTGATCTGTAGCGCTGCCTGCGCGCCCGAAGCCCTTTATCCAGACGGTGAGGGCGCCTTTGAATTTCAGCGCACAGCCAGTCGCTTGCGTGAAATGCAATCGCAAGATTGGGGCGTAGAGTAGCAGCCTGCGCCGCTACAGCGGTTGCACAGCTAAAATTGTTAGGTGTCTTTGCCCAACTTTATTCAACGATGCTTTAGAGCGCTGGGATCGTCAGTACCAGTCCTTCGGAGAGCGCATCTGGCGTGTCTAGCTGGTCACGGTTGACCCAGAATATTTCTTCTAACGCTGAGCTGTCACCATAGTGACGATAGGCAATTGCTGCGAGGCTATCCCCTGATTTCACAAGATATTGGCTTTCGCGAGCGGTCTGACGCTGACTGACAGGATTGGCAAGCGTCGCAAGGAGCGTTTCTGTATCAAGCGTGCCATCTGCGCGCCGCCATCCTTGGGGCACCTTTATGGCACCACTTTCTTCGGCATGACGAATGAGTATCTCAATTTGCTCTCCCGTCATTTCTTGCTTGAGAGCAACTGCCAAGATATCGGTTAGTCCTGAAATAGCTGTATTTTTGCGCAAACTTGGGCGAGATACGGTCGTATCGGCCAAACCCTGAATGCTCACCACAGAGTTTTTCAAAGGTGCAATCGAAGGGATGGGATCTATCGGCTGTATATTATTCGTGTAAGACAGTGTGGGCGTATCTATGGAGACATCAGAAATCTGGCTGATGTTTCGGGATACGGTTTCTTCTTCCCTAAGTTCATTCAATGCTTTCGTGGATTTGTCATACACAAAGCGATCACTTCGAGACGTGGTGCTATAGGCCAAAAGCGCCGTTGTAATCGCCATGAATATTGTGGAGATGATCACAATCCTCAACATTCGTCATATCCTTTTCACCGCTCATTCATGCAAGGTATATGTCTTTAATTATTTCAGCCTCCTATATATTGGGAGATTGATCAAATTTTGGATATAATAACCCTTACGTATCAAAATATAGACATAAAGGATTAATTGCGTCAACCAGAAATGATTCGAATTATGAAGAAACCGTTAATTTACGGGTTATTTTCGCGCAAAATATGGCCTGCGAGATAGAGTGATCCGCACAGAATGATGCGTGCGTGAGGTGATTTCGTCGCAATTTCGCCAATTGCACTTTGAACGGAGTTGGCACTTGCCGCAGGAATTCCGACCCGACGCGCAGCTTCTGCCGTGTCCTCACCACTCAATGTGTTTACTTCATCAGGGATTGTCACGCCGAGCAATTCCTCTACGTGTCCAGTAAATGGAGACAGATAATTATCAATCGCCTTCGTATTTAACATCCCGCACACCAAGAAGGTCGGTCGACCAGTGAGCGATTTGAGATGCTCTGCAATAGCCTGACCTGCGGCCGCGTTGTGCCCGCCATCAAGCCAGAGCTCGGCCTCTGTTCCTGCAAGATCAACCAAAGGGCCTTTGGTGAGTTTTTGCAATCGCGCTGACCACTGCGCAGTCGTAACAGCGGCTTCTAATCCAGTGTCATTGGCTTTTAGGTAACGAAGAGCGGCGAGAGCCATCCCCGCGTTTTGAATTTGATGAGCGCCCAAAAGATTTGGAAGTGGAAGATCCAAGAGCCCATTCTCATCCTGAAAAACAAGTCGATCACGCTCGCGGTACACATGCCAGTGTTGACCATACGCAAAGATAGGCGCGTTGAGGCGTGCGGCTCTGTCCTCAATAACGTCCAGTGCGGCGTCCTCTTGTGGTCCAACGATAACGGGAACCTGCTTTTTGATGATACCTGCTTTTTCGGCTGCAATCTTTTCCAAAGTATTGCCGAGGAATTGCTCATGGTCGATGGACACAGGAGTAATGACCGTTAATGCGGGCGTTTCAACGACGTTGGTGGCATCAAGACGCCCGCCAAGTCCAACTTCCAAGAGGGTGTAGTCCGCTTGCTCCCGCGTCATTGCGAGCAACGCGGCGCAGGTTGTGATCTCGAAATATGTAATTGGTGAGGGGCCGTTGCGCGTATAGCACTCATCTAGAACCGATGTGAGGGCCTCTTCTGTGATGAGCGCCCTTGCGAGGTAGATCCGTTCGTGAAATCGCTCAAGGTGGGGAGAGGTATAGGCGTGGACACGGTGGCCTGCTCCTTCAAGGCCCGCTCTTATCATTGCCAGCGTGCTGCCTTTTCCGTTTGTTCCTGCAATATGAATAACAGGGGGCAAGTGCTGCTCGGGCGAGCCCAAAAGATCAAGCAGTCGCCAAACCCGATCAAGGGTCAGGTCAATCACCTTTGGATGGAGCGTCATCATGCGCTCCAAGATCACATCAGAGGTGGATGTTTTCATTCTTTGGCTGTGTCTTCTGTCGCTTGCGCGGTGGCTTCGTCTTCGGCTGTAGGCTTGGGAAGATCACCCTTGATCGCTGGCCCAAGTCCCATCAACATCCTAACGACTGTGATCAATTGATCACGCCTCTCAAGGCGTGAGACAACCATATCAAGCCTGCCATGATCCAAAAGTTATTCAGCGCGTTGGAACCCTTCTGGCAACTGTTCCCGAATGGTTTGTTCGCTCACGCGAGGGCCTGCAAAGCAAATAAGTGACTTGGGTTCTGCGAAATGGATGTCCCCGAGCATCGCATAGGAAGCTGTCACTCCACCCGTTCTTGGATGCGT
>WTIQ01000427.1 GCA_011525185.1 Paracoccaceae bacterium
CAACTAACGCCATGAAACCAAAAAATGTTTTAGCCGTTCCAAGGCCTAAAAAACTAAAAGTTAAGGACATGGATAAGCCTAAAATTAAAATCGCTAAGCCGATGATAATCATGTTATCTATGCCAACTAATGTGCTGTATTTTCCAGCAAACAGTGTCCCAAGCAAAAACCCAAGAGCGGGTACGGCAAAATAGAGCCCAAGGACTTCAGGTGATAAATTGTACACTTCAGCTCCGATAAAAGTGCCGCCACCCAGAAATGAAAAAAATGTACCTGCGGCAAAAGCAGAGGTGAAGCAATATCCCCAAAATAAGGTAGACGAAAATAACTCAGGGTATGATCGAAACTGTTGTCGAAAACCACCAGATATTTGTGGGCTTGTTTCTCCTTGGTCGAAATAAACAATAACAAGTGTCAGTAGCCCTAGTAATACGATTAACCAGAAATTTGCCTCCCATCCAAAAATACCACCTAAAAAACCGCCTATTGCTGGACCTAGCATTGGGGATATCGCCATGCCTAACGAAATATATGCGATCCGCGCACCAGATTTCTCAGTACTGGTCGTATCACGCACGATCGCTCTGGCTATCACCATCAAACAAGCCGACGCAGCTTGCACAGCTCTGTAAAGCATAAAGGTCTCTACAGAGGTTGAAAAGATACAGCCAAGGCTCGCAAAAATAAAAACTATCAACGCGCCGATTGATACTGCCCGCCGCCCGAAATTGTCTGAAAGCGGACCCGCAAGTATTTGAAAGATTGCGCTTGAGCCAAGATAAATTCCAACTGACAGTCCCATTATTGCAGTCGACGTATTGAAAAAGATTGCCATCATGTCCAAGGTAGGTAGGAAGCTATTCATGGCCAGCGCCGAAATACTTGCGAGAAGCATCAACGTCAGCAGGCTAGGCTGAGTGGAATTATCTAAAAATCGGGAAGCAGGCTTTTCGTTCATTTATGAAACAATATTTAAAAAATCGCCCCCTGAGCCAATTTCCGAACACTAACGTTAATCACTGAATACTATTACCTAGATTAGCAAATATAAGCTACGGTAACGTTACGGCCCTTGTGTTCCGGTAAATATTAATCGCCTTTCCAGTTTATGAAATTATATTGTAAAGGCCTTACCGAGGTTTAGTTGTATATCATTTTGTCTACCAGATTTTCAAAACATCCAGAGACGTAATGACCTTCACATACCTCCAAACTGCGTTATTTTTTGGCGAATAACTGGAGAAATGAAATTTGGCGCGTGCTGGTGTTGCAGTGTTGCAATATGTGCATTTGCTAAATGAAATTGTGTCATGCCCGAACACTCAGATTTTGAAAAGCTAAGAAAATTTGTTCGGAGGGGCCTCGCTTGGCCAAATAGCCATGTAATGCAAGTGTTGCAGAAACATCGGGAAAAGAAAACTTTTTGCCGCTAGAATTACCCTTCAATACAAAAACGCATCTTTGGATCGACACTTAATTGTGCTGCTTTTCATGCCCTCTCCGCAATGCACATAGAGGGCATCTTTGCATTTATTTTTGAAATAATTCACATTCATCTTTGGAGTTGGTCTAGTTTGCAAGGAACATTAGGAGGCGATCACGTATGCATGCTGTTGAAACGTTGAAGAATTAGTATGAGGCATTGCCCCGCAAAAACTTGGAGGTTGTGGCCGATAGTTATGATGTTCCGTCCAAAATGATCACATAAGCTGGTGTTGTGAATTTTGGATCTCGCGATGCCGTTAAAGCAGCCGTTGGAAGTGTGATCAAAACCTGGGAACAGCAGGGCATTTTATCAAAAGTTGGCTTTGATGTAAGGGATTTCAGTTTCACTGATGTTCAAGATTATTGCGTCTTGATAAGAAACCAACTTACAAATTTTAATTTAAACGTGGATTTCCAGCAAACTTGGGAATGCACCTACGTCATGACTTACACTGATAGGCAATGGAAGATAAGTGTAGCCACTACAAATAATAAAGCCACTACGTCTGTGCGAAACTAACTTTAATTCAATTAGCTTCCCTGCAGTAACCCAGCTGGGCCTTTTATTGTTTTTTACGCATTTAAAGCTTGCCAGCCAAAATTGGCACTGGATTTGCTCACTGGATGACATGCGCCGATCTTGTTTCCACCTACCATCGGCGCGCCGTTAAAACCCCCGCAGTTGGGCACTTCTGCGGGGGTATTCTTTTATTTTGAATTCGCTTCTATAAATTCTTGATCTTCCTCAGTTCTATATCGAGGTAGGGTATCATGTATTGTTTCCCACGAAATTTGACTTTCGATACCCAGATGACAGCCGTTTGGTTTCCAATTTTCTGGATCATCAAGGCACCCAACAAAAATTGCATCTAAAGTTTCATAGGAAAATATTATTGGACTGCCACAGTCCGCGCAAAAACCTCTCTTGGCAATGTCAGAGGAGCGATAAAATTTTGGTGACCCGGATATAAATTCTAGAGTACCTTTATCAAAAGCTACAAACACGGCTGAGGTATTTCCATATGCTTTTTGGCACATTCTGCAGTGGCAAACTGAAATCCATTTAGGTTTACTGTTAGACTTAAATTTTATTTTCTTGCAGAGGCATCCACCCATTATTGGCTCATCTGTATTAACAATCCTATTAATTGCCATCTCTTATTCCTTTCCAACGCAATTAAGGGGTTGCTCCACTGTCAGACTATTCAAACCTTAGCTGTAATCGTTTGTAATTTGGAGCAAAAAGATGGCAAATAAAGTATGCCTTACCGACGCTGAAGTCGGCACAAAGTTTGGTACCACCCACCAATGGGTATGGGTGTAAGCAAAAAACAACGCTAAATTTCCACAACCTGTAAAGCTGACCGCCCGCTGGTCCCGTTGGGCTTTGTAAGAGATCGAAGCGTAGGCTCTGGGAGAGCGTGGTTATTGCATCCCAGAGAGGCCGCAGCAATCAACGCAAAGGTGGCCATCAAGAACGAAAGATTGGAAAGAAGCTGAGTGAATTGACTGGTTTCACCTTCCAACGGAGATTGGAGCAGTCCAGACAGGCAGACCATCTGGGTGTTGCTTTGCATGGATGCCAATTTCTCTTTCGCAATTGACAACAAATACCGAAGCATAACCAGATCGACATCCATGGCCCTGTAATGCACCACAAAGGCATCTTCGGATGGCTATCTGGGCAACTTGTTACGCTCCTAAGCTTTCCAGTCTGACGGTATTCCACGCACTGTTTTGCAAGGGCCATTCCAGGCTTTTGCAGCAGCACAGCTTGCCTCTGAGGACGTTTCTGAGACAGCGGCTAGATTGGCAAAAGAAGGAGACCCGTAATGGCTACGCCATCGGGACATGAGCTAAAACAGTCGGCTTTTCTCAAGAGGAAATGCAGCTCATAGAGTTGCAGAAATTTTGCGTGGAACGGATTGCGTGCATTTATTCGCTGCCCCCATCTG
>WTIQ01000118.1 GCA_011525185.1 Paracoccaceae bacterium
ATCGCCAACATTGGCAGAAGAAGCATATTCTTTACACGACGAAGAAACCGCTTTGAGTGTTTTATCTACACGCGCTGGACTTAAAGCAGTTGGACAATACTTTGACACCCGTCAGCGTCTTTTGCGGGTTGGTTACTTCCCTATTTTTCTTTTAGTTGCGTTGTTTGCGGTTATGAGTGTGACGACGTTTTACCTTTTCGGTCGAACGACGATACGCAACGTCGCTGAAAAAGTTGCGGGGCCCCCAAGTGGTCCAGCCCTTGCGAGTAAGTTGGCAAATCTAGACACCAAAGCGCTTGACGCAACTGATCATATTTTGAAATTTACACTGCCAGATCATGCGTCATACGAGAAGCAAAGAGCAAAAAAACAAGCTTCTTTGGAAAACGTGCCAGAGCAAGTCTCGTCAAATATCCTAACATATGTAAGTAACCCGATACGCCCGAGTGTATCTCAACACTCCCCCACCATCGAAAAACGTGCCGTTGAGCAAGATGACGCGCCGCTCTTTGCCGCGCTATCTTTTGCTCGCTCTCAGTATGCAACGACCCCGTATCAGAGTTTAGTTGCGCCTCCCGCAGTTGAATCACTGAGTTTTTTATACCGTGATTTGGAACAATACTACCTTAAAACAGGCGTATGGGCGCTCAATCCAAAACAGCCAAGACGTGTGAGCGCGTTAAGCAACAAATTTGACGTTACAAAAACCTCGAATCCAACGCCGACGAGACGGCCTTTGGCGTTTTTAGAGTATATTGAAGCCTCTTTCGAAGGACCCGAATTCGATCTGGAAGCTCCTGTGACCTTAACACAACAAAATTTTGTCAGCCTTAGGACCAGTGAAACTCCGTTAGATCGAGAGCTTCAAGCTCTGACAGCAAGACCTACTCCTGAAAATACAGACCCGCTTCAAGCCCTATTATCAACGCAAACATCTGGTGCCTTGATCAGTCGGCCCGCGTTTCCCGAGTTGCCTAATTCGCCAACAGGGCCTGAGACAGGATCCATCGAGTTGGCAGCGCTGAGTAACCGACCTATCGGCAATCCGTTGACACAACCCTCAATCACAGAAGGTGTTGCTAGCCCGAGTATTCCAATTATTGAGGTCAGGCCCTCTATAGTCGACGAACAACAACTGCTGGCAACGGACCCGATGCCCCGTCCTCAGGCGCGGCCAAGCGGCGTTGCACCTATTGAGGAAGCGTCTCTTTCAGAGTTGGTGCTTGAACGCTCGCTTCGCCCGCAAAAACGACCCGCGGGTTTAAGCCCGATCACGACGGCACGCGTCCAGACCAGAGTGCTATCTGCTGAGGAAGAAGGTGACGAGGCTGCCGTGAGCCAATCGGCTCAGGCCTCCTCTGCAACCCGTGCAGGAACAAGGGCCACAATCGCCCGTGCATTGGACTTAAAACAAGTGAATTTATTAGGTGTCTTTACTCGAAACGGACGCAAGACAGCGCTCATCAGGTTAAAGAATGGACAACGGAAGATCGTTCAAGTCGGAGATCGTTTGGATGGTGGTCGCGTCGCTGCAATAGGCAAAACCGAAGTCCAGTACGTGAAACGGGGACGTAATATTACCCTGAGCCTCCCAAAAGGGTAACATTTTCAATAATTTTCAACTCTGGCTCTTCTCCCTGATGCTTAGGATTAGTATATCTTAAAAGTCGCTCAGTTACGCTGGGCTAAGGATGCAGTCGTCTACGCACAAATAACGAACTGAATTTGGACAGGCCTTATGAATTTCCTGCTGACGCAAACGATTATTTATCTTTTGGCGGCCGTTATCGCGGTTCCCATTGCGTCGCGTCTTGGTTTGGGATCCGTATTAGGATACCTCGTCGCTGGCATTTTCATAGGGCCCCTGTTTGGCCTTGTCGGGTCTGAAACAGAAGATATTCAACATTTCGCTGAATTCGGCGTTGTAATGATGCTCTTTCTTATTGGACTTGAGCTGGCACCGCGTACACTTTGGGATATGCGGCGCAAAATTATTGGGCTGGGTGGCATTCAGGTCGCCGGAACAACGGCTGCGATCGCAGGTATATTGATTTGGTTTGACTTTGACCTCAGCACAGCAATCGCCATTGGAATGATATTTGCACTGTCTTCCACTGCGATAGTTTTGCAAACGCTCACTGAGAAAGCCCTCATGCAATCGAATGGCGGACGTTCTGCCTTTGCGGTGCTGCTCACTCAAGATATAGCTGTTATCCCAATGCTGGCTGTTTTGCCATTTCTTGCGGTACCTCTCGGTGCCGATCTCCTTACTCAACACAGTGATCCAAGCCACGGTGGCCACGCCGCAACGCTCCTAGGAGGTCTGCCGCCTTGGCTTGCTGGCTTTGTCGTTATCTGTATCTTTGGCTTTATCATTACCGCGGGCATATTTCTGACACGGCCCGTTTTCAAATTCATCCACTATGCCCGGCTGCGGGAAATGTACACAGCACTGGCGCTCCTTATCGTTATCGGTATAGCCGTTTTAATGCAAAGCATCGGTATTTCGCCAGCACTTGGGACATTTCTCGCGGGCGTCGTCCTAGCAAATAGCGAATTTAGGCATGAACTCCATAGCGATATTGAGCCGTTCAAAGGACTGCTTCTCGGGTTGTTTTTTATAACTGTCGGCGCGGGTATCGATTTTGGTGTCCTGATCGCCGAACCCGCGATTATTCTGGGATTGACCTTCGCACTGATCCTCATAAAGGCCGCTATCCTCTTCATACTCAGCCTCGTCTTTCGTATTCGTGGGCAAAGCAGATGGCTCTTTACCCTCTCCCTTGCACAGGCTGGCGAATTTGGATTTGTTCTCATCGCTTTTAGCACTCAGCAAAGCGTGATCGATGGTACAACGGGCGATCGCCTCCTATTGATCGTTGCCCTCTCTATGCTGATCACACCGCTTCTCTTTCTCATATATGAAGCGCTAGCTCGTCGCTAGCCCGATGCGCCAATGGCGGCCGATGACACGTTTGATATTACGACACAAGCACCCGTGATTATTGCTGGAATTGGCCGTTTTGGCCAAATCGTAAACCGTCTCGTGCGCAACTCGGGTGTCAAAACGGTGCTCATTGGCCATGATTTTAACACCCTTCAGGTCATGCGGCGCTTTGGCTTTAAAGGGTATTTTGGAGACCCAATGCGCAGCGAAGTTCTGGCGGCCGCAGGCATAGATCAAGCCCGCGTCTTAGTTGCCGCACTCGACGATCCAGTAAAAAACACAGCTCTTGTGCGATTTGCGAGACGCCAACATCCAGATTTGCATATTATCGCACGCGCATTTGACCGCCATCACGTTTTTGAGCTTCACCATGCTGGGGCAGACGATATCGTGCGCGAGACATTCGATAGCAGCCTACGGGCAGGTCGTTATGTTCTTGAAAACACAGGGCTCACAGAGTTTGAGGCCGCCGAAGCAGAGA
>WTIQ01000436.1 GCA_011525185.1 Paracoccaceae bacterium
CCCCTCTTTCCAGGTTGAAAACCTGGCGTCCTAACCGATAGACGAACGGGCCACGCATCTGTGACGCGACTTCTATGCAAAGCATTGCTGGCTTGCAAGTGAAATTTATATTTGAAAAAGAATTTTTTAATGGCTGAGACGCCGCCTTATTCTAAACACCTTGGATCGTTTCGAAAATATGTTGGGTCTATTAAGCTTTCTCCTATGGTTTCATGAGGTCAGGGGTTCTCGTTAAGGTGATTTTGTTAGTATGCTAACATTAGCGTTGACAAATTTTCAGCTTTGACGCTCAATAAGATGTGACGTAGCGTTAGACGGACGAGAATGAGCTTTGTTCTAAACAGTTGGTATGTGGCCGGTTGGTCGGAAGAATTTGCCGATGGTCTCATACCCTTGGAGATCACTGGGCAAAGACTGGTATTGTTCCGGGATACTGGAAACACATTATTCGCTTTGGAAGATCGGTGTCCGCATCGCCTTTTGCCTTTGTCTAAGGGCAAAAAGATCGGGGACACAGTTCAATGTGGCTATCATGGGATGACATTTGACGGCTCGGGGGCCTGTGTGAGGGTGCCTGGACAAGACAACACACCTGAGCGCGCAAACGTGCGCGCCTTTCCCGTTGTTGAGAGGCATGGAATTGTCTGGGTGTGGATGGGCGACCCTAGCTTGGCGGATCCCGCGACTATTTTTGATATTCCAGAGATGTGTGATCCTGCGTGGCATATGCACCATGGGGGGCATTTGACCATCAGAGCGCATTATTTAAACGTGGCCGAGAATTTGGTTGATCCTGCCCATGTGAGCTTTGTGCACCCAACCACGCTTGGCAATGCGGCCTCCGAAGATGTCCCCGTCCATGTGTCAACATCCGGAGATGTGATTAGGGCGTGGCGATGGATTAGAAATGCGCCACCTGTTGGCTTTTTCAAGGAATTTGGAGGGTTTAGCGGTCATGTAGATCGTTGGCATTATTACGATTTACACCTTCCATCAACCGCCGTGATTGATTTTGGCAGCATCGATAGCGCCTTGCAGTGTTCGGAAGATGATCGTGATGCTGGCGTTCGTATCTTTGCGATCCATTTTGTAACGCCTGTCAACGAAAACCTGACTATAGATCATTGGATGCATCTGAGAAATACAGCTGCCGAGAAAAGCGCAGGTGATCAGATTGATCGCCTTTTGGAAATGGCCTTCGAAGAAGACAAGGCCATTTTAGAAGCCATACATGAAGAAGAACAACGACCGCAAACGCGCAGACCTGTGCGAATTGCGATTGATAAAGGGCCAACGGTGTATCGAAAAAGAATTCGGGAACGGATCGAAGCAGAAGCCGTGGAACATCTGGGAGAGCCGGTCGCACCCGTCTTTTTGGATGTTACTCAATAAACCAACCAAGGGGAAACTATGAAACGCAAATCTTTTTTGAAGCTGTTACTGGGGGTAACAACCGCAGTGACGTTATCACATGCCGCACCTGTGCTTGCCGCAGATGCCATAAAAATTGGTGAAATCAACCACTATAAACGGATGGCTGCCTTTGCCGGTCCCTACAAGCAAGGCATAGAATTGGCCCTTGAAGAGGTCAACGCTGGCGGTGGTGTTCTTGGGCGGCCTTTGGAATTTGTCTTTCGTGACGATCAGGGCAAGCCAGGTGAGGCGATCAAAATCGCTGAAGAGCTCATGACCTCTGAAGGCACAGCCATGATCACAGGCACGATTTTGTCAAATGTCGGCTTGGCAATCTCGAGCCATGCGGCAGAAAAAGGATATGTGTACTTGGCCTCTGAACCGCTTGCGGATGCGCTGGTTTGGTCGGCTGGTAATCCCTATACCTTCCGCCTTCGCGCCTCTACTTATATGCAGGCCGCAATGCTCGCCGAAGAGGCCGCTAAAACAGATGCTGTCAAATATGCGACCATCGCGCCTAACTATGCCTATGGCAAAGATGCTGTTGCTGCCTTTAAAAAGGCGCTGACTGCGCTCAAACCAGAGGTGGAGTTTGTGACTGAACAATGGCCAGCTGTCTTCAAGATTGATGCAGGTGCCGAAGTCCAAGCGCTAGAACGGGCAAAACCCGATGCAATCTATAATGTGACCTTTGGACCCGATCTTGCAAAACTGGTGAGAGAGGGAACAGATCGTGGCCTCTTTGATGGTCGCAATGTCTATGGTCTGTTGTCAGGAGAGCCTGAATATATCGATCCTCTCGGCGACGAAGCCCCAGAGGGTTGGGTCGTTACGGGCTATCCTTGGCAGGACATCACAGATGCAGCCGGAAGTGCCTTTATTTCTGCCTATCAGGCAAAGTATAACGATCACCCCCGAATTGGATCTTTGGTGGGTTATATGACCGTTCAATCGATTGCGGCAGCTCTGGAACGGGCGGGATCGACCGAGACCGAAGCAATCCGCGCGGCCTTTGAAGACCTCCAAGTGACAACGCCTATGGGTGAAATCACCTATCGTTCGATTGACAACCAGTCCACGGCAGGCGCTTGGGTGGGTCGGACCACTGTGAAAGACGGAAAAGGCGTAATGGTGGATTGGAGCTACAAGAACGGCGCTGATTATTTGCCATCAGATGCCGAAGTGAGCTCACTTCGCCCAGCAGACTAACGTCAGTTGGCTCGGGCCGCCTTTTCACAGTGACCCGAGCCTAGTCTTTGCTCATCCTATTTTTGTAAAGGTGGCGTTTTATGGAATTTTTCATTGCGCAGATCCTCACGGGTTTGGCCAATGCCAGTTCGCTCTTTTTGGTCGCTTGCGGGCTCTCGCTCATCTTTGGCGTGACGCGCATTGTGAACTTTGCGCATGGATCGCTCTACATGATCGGGGCTTACATCGGCTATTCGCTGATGCAGATTTTGCCCGAGTATCTCCCCGCAGGTCTTGGGTTTTGGGGTGCAATTGCAATTGCGGGCCTCACCGTTGGCTGTGTCGGTATTCTCATTGAAATTCTTGTCCTGCGACCCGTCTACAAAGCCCCTGAACTGTTCCAATTGGTTGCAACCTTTGGGGTGATCTTAGTGATCCAAGACCTCGCCCTGATGATTTGGGGTGCAGAGGATCGGCTTGGACCGCGCGCGCCAGGCCTTCGCGGTGTGGTGCGCATCATGGGAGAACCGATCCCAAAATACGATATAGCCTTGCTGGTTATCACTCCCATTATCGCGCTTGGGCTTTGGTATCTTATGACCAAAACACGACTTGGCGTTTTGGTGCGTGCGGCGACACAAGACCGCGAAATGGTCAGTGCCTTGGGGGTCAACCAAGCATGGCTCTTTACGGGGGTCTTTGCCTTGGGGTCTGCGCTTGCAGGCCTTGGCGGAGCCTTACAATTCCGGGAAGGTGGCGCTGACGTGTTGAAGGATTTTAACATTCTGGCGACTGTCTTTGAGGTTGTGGTCATCGGAGGGATGGG
>WTIQ01000105.1 GCA_011525185.1 Paracoccaceae bacterium
GAGTAACATCATTGTATCCCCCACCTTCTTCTATGTAATATTTTAAATGCGTTCCAACGCCTAAATAATTTGATCCGTCTAAAGCAATCCAAGGATGCAATGCGCGACAAGTCCCTAAAAATGACTTGTCTGTGACCTTAATCCAACCACCAATTTTTTCAGGAAACCCAAAGCGGAATCTCACTTTATCTGTATCAAACCAACCACCCTCATTCGCATATGACGTGGTTTCTTTGTTAACGCCGGGGCGAAATTGTAGCTTGGTAAATGGCATTAGAAACCTCCTGCTACGGTGATTATACACATTTTGAGCAATTGTTCGAGTTATTCTTTTTTAGAAAATAAGCCGAACAAATTAAGACAGCAACCATCCATGAATTTTTTTAGTTTTGTTCATGCGATCTTGAAGCCCGTGATAGCCACCATTTATACGTCTCGTAATGCTTTTAATGACACTATCGCTTATGCCCTTGTCAGCCATGACAAACAAACCGTTTTTCTCAAAGAAAAATATTGCGCTTTCGAACGCAAGCTCATTTGCAATGGGATCAGGATTGTCTACTAAACTATCACGCCCAATATGTTCCGCAAACTGCTTGATGTTGATAGCACCCGTGGTTTGCAAAAATCCGCGGCCTCGATTTTTCCATCCGTCACCGGAGCTTTCTGGTCCGTTGCCCATGCGATCCGCGTAAACTTTATTTGCGAGCTTTTCTGGGTTTCGTGCATATGGCTCTGCATCTGCTTCTGACTTAAAGCGTGAAGGCCAGACACGGCACATAGTGGACGCACGATAGTTTAGATTTTCTTCGCTAACCATAAAGTTGCCACTTTCATGCGCGGCTTGACCTAGCAAATGCGCACCGCGCTTTGGTGTTAGATCATAATGCTTTGCGATAGCTCGTGCAGTGTTAGGACCAAAGGCTCCATCAGGGGTAACGCCGCAAGTCTCTTGCAGCATTTTTAGCGCGTCTCCCTTAGCCATGTCTTTTCCTTTCCAGATGAAGACGCCAGCAATTTACTAACGTATTAATGCTAACCATTGTCAAAAGTGCAGTGTGCCAGTCTATCATCACTTACGTCCTAAAAATTGTTTAAAACCTCTGATTCCAAAAGAGGCACTTATTGCAGTTAAAAGGGCGTACATATACCAGTCTGGCGCTTTTTGAAGCTGAGTAAAGCCATGCTCAACCACTCCCTCCAAACCCGGAATGAAGCATAAGATCATAGGAATCGACAAAACAATTACAAAATATTCGTCTTTCCAAGATGTGCCGCTATTCTGCGCCATAATGCGTTCCCAATCTGCTACCGAAGTTTCCTTCGACAACATGATTTTTGCTTTGGCTTCTGCTTCAGTTAGTTTTAACTTTGCTTCTGCCGCTTGCTTATCGGCTTTTCCCTTCAACCACCCGCCTGCAAGCTCAGTAAGACCACCAAGAATTGCTTGTATCATTTACTTCTTCTCCGAACCAAGCCACACGGCTATCGTTCCTGTCATCGCCCCAGAAACCACTGAGATCATCGCGCTCTGTTGTGTTGATAAATCGTCAAGAGACATTCCCCATTCGATTACACGAATGTACATGATGGTCATCACGAGCATCATCAGTCGAGGCATTATCTTCCATTCAAGAAAACGCTCCATTGTTACGGTCATCTTATACCTCCATATCCACAATTTGCCCTTGTGGCTGTAGATCCGTATTTCGTGACCCAAACCTATCATAACTGTGCATCAAAGCAAGCTGTTGCTGTTCCAGCACCTTAGCGAGCTTGTGAGCGCGGTTATGAGTCCTCTGCACCTGTTGTTGCGCCTGATGGTTTTCGATACTCTCACGGCTTCTCTGAGCCTCTACAGAGAAAGGTAAGTTGCCCACTGGATCAAGCATTGGCAAGCCATATAAATCCGACAAGACCGCCCATTAAAACAAAAAACAACGCTACTCCCGCGGCCCACTCTATAATAGATTGCTTGATCTCCATGCGCCTAAATTCATGCTCTCGCTTTTGTTTTCGAATATCTGCCTCAATCTTCAAAAACTCTTGCCAGTGAGACGGACCCAATATCGCAGGGTGGGAGATGAGTTGCCGCAATTCGTCTCTCATTTTTTCCGCTTGCTTTCTCGCAAGAAAAACTTCCATAGCTTGAGCCTGCGTTCCTCCGCCCAATGCTTTATACCAAGGCGGCTTGTCTGCCATTTTCTCTGCTTGGTCGATGTCAGCCATACAGTTTGCCCATTGCTGCAACTGTTGGCCCATATCTTGGAGATTTCGTCCGACTTGGACGCCTTTGCGCATAAAATTATATGCGGCTTGTGCTCCAGCAATCGCAACACTGACTTCGATCATGTATCATAAATCCTCGCTGGACAAACATAATCAGGCGAAACTACATATCTTTTAACATACCATACATAATACGGCCTGTCATATCCACAGTCATAGATACAGACTTTATGTAAACCCAGAACGAAAGATTGGCCCCAGAAAACTGCGACCAAAGTGCACACTATTTGGCCTTTCTCTTGTGCCACCAAAGCCGTCTGTAGTTGTCATGAAACTTTGTCATGTGCAGCAATTCGTCTTTTATCATTTGCTCCTCATCCCAAGTATCAAACTGTAACTCTGTCTGTTCACGTTTAAACGGTATAACATGAACTAAAGGTGTGCCAGCCTCAATCAAATACTCACCTTCCTCGTGACCGTCCCAAAAGAAAGGAAAATTTACTTGCCTGTGGTATGCGTCAGTGTCAACTACACCTTCCATTATTCTGACATTACAGTAGTGATGCGGAGGTGATTTAAACAAACAAGACCACCCTTTCGGCGTTTCAATAACCCACGGGTTAGTAAACTTAAATAAGATTTTTCCAATTTTATAATTTTGTATTGGGCAGTCATCACCGACTTGTCCCCAAGCGTGTGAAGATATTGCTTCTTGACCAAACAAGTTTAAATCTGTTGCAGGTTGAACACGTAGCCCTAATTCAGTTTCACCAGTTTTTTCATTTTTAACGTTGCGTATACTTATCGCAAATCACACCACGCGGGAATATAGTAACCGTTTGACGCAGCATCTAAGACAGGTACACAGCGTTTTACTGTTTGTGGCTCATGTGGTTCAGCACCTTTTGGACGCCGCGCTAACGATTTAAACCAGTCAGGCAAACTCTTGGATGCTCGCATCGGACGTGGTATCAATTCATGATCTTTTCGATACCGAAACCTTATGTACGGCTTTTCTTTTTTTCTAAACATAACTGCCTAAAGAAATTATCTTTTAAGTTGGCTTTGTGGGCCATGCTACATTACTGGGGAAATCAGTTTGTGTTGGCACGTCTCTAAGTGCTTGTCTGTATGTCTTCCAACTACTTCTTAATGTTTCTAGGTTATCCCAAGATGTTGCAGTGTCAAAAATCTTTAGCATTTCCCTATCTGATTCATTAAGTAAACCGTTTCTTTCTGCTCTAATATTCTCTTCTTCTAACTCAGCAATGATTGCAGTGTCTTGCACCACAATTCCGTTTTCAAGTTTAGGATGCTCAATAAGATCACCTTCAACTACAGTATAATTAGCCTCAGTATTATTTGAGACTTCATCCTGTGCTGCAACCCAACACTTGTAGTTGTTATTACCATCAAAAATAAAGTATCCCATCTTAATCTACCTTATAAATGTTGACTGTTCCGGGGGAACTCCAGTTTGTTGATCCTGAAATTCTAACCCAACCAATAAAACCTTGAGAACCCTGACCTGATTGACGCCTAACGGTAGTTGACATACCATCGCCAGCATTTGCAACAGCATCAGTTTTTAAACTGGTAAAGCCATTAGAGTCCGTATAACCTGCCCATTGCTGACCGCTTACTGTAGCGCCATTAACGGCGAGATTGCTGTTACTCGTATTAGAGGAGCTACCTTTGTAATAGTACAATCCTGCGGTTGTTATATTTACATTGGTCCCTGAACCCGCAGAATTTGGAGCACTTGTGGAACCTCCAAGGCCACTACCCCCCGCGGCAATATCACCAGAACCAAGAATGCTCTCGCCGCCTACGGTCTTAAAGCCGTTAACGCTAGAGACTTCTCTGTTGTTACTTATTACGGTTGTACCGCTTACCTTTATAGCCATCGTCGCGTCCTTTCACTATTAGCTAAGTTTTGATTTTAGCTCATTGATTTGAGACTGCTGATCTTTGACCGCTTCAATCAACACCGCTATGAGGTTTCCGTATTTGACAGACTTAATTCCTTCTTTGTTTGTGCTTACTAAATCAGGCAAAACCTTTTCTACTTCTTGAGCAATCACACCTATTTCTGACTTACCGCTATTTATCCAATCAAACGCAACTCCGCGCAAGGAGTTTATCGTATCTAACGGATTTGCAAAAGTACTAATGTTTGTCTTGAGGCTTGCATCAGAAGTGGTGTTGAAGTTTACCGCAGTAATATCCGCAGTAGAAACCATATTTTTTGATACATCTATTTGCTCTGCATCACCATTTAGTTTCATATATTCTAGTGCTGCACTGTTACCATCTTCTTTCACATAAAAAACAGCTTCGGAGGTTGCTGCTCCAGACGTGCCATCTACAAGTTTGGATAGAATCTGAAAGGCTGTAACAGTATTGCCGCCAGCATCTTTTGTCTCCATATCTAATATGGCGGGAAAGTTACCACTAGCGCCAGCCGTTACACTATGCTCTATTCTAAGAGTAGGACCAACTGCATTAGCAAGATTGCCTTGAAAAACAAAAATTCCAGAAGAAGTTCCAGAAGCCTCTTCAAACACTAATTGTTCAACCGTAGCACCATCGTTGTAGATTGCATAGTCACCACCCGTACCAAGAACAATTTTGGCGTTATCGGGAAACTCTAGTGCATCGTCCGACTTATCCCAGACTACGTTATAGTTAGCGCCTGTAAAGGTTACGTCACCATCGTGAGTTGCCCCATCGTCTGTAACTGTACCTGTTACGTTAATGCCACTGCTGTCGATGCGGAGGCGCTCTGCTGCATCAACTACAAAACTTAGTTCATCATCTGAGTGGGTGTAGTTAATCTGACCTCTAGTTGCAGTATCAGCATCACCAAACAATATTCCGCTAGTACCAGTGTTTGTTCCAGATGCTAATAACTGCAATCTTGGATTAGTTGCTTGCACGGTCAAAGGATACGAAGGCGAACTCGTCCCAATGCCTACGTTACCTGAGCTGTCAATACGCATGGCTTCTGTGCCGCCAGACACAAGCCTAACATTTTGACTTGATCTTGCTCTTAATTCTAAATCATGCCCAGTATTTGCTGCAAGTACGGCACTAGTATTATCGTCATAAATCCCAAGTGCATCACCTACTTCTAAAGGATAAGAGGGACTTGAATTACCAATCCCGACGTTACCTGAGCTGTCGATGCGCATGCGTTCTGCATTGTTTGTTTGAAACTGCAACGAATTGTTGGTGTGATCCGAACGTATACGCTGAATGTTTACATCATCTTCATCGCCTAAATTAATGTCTGAATTAGATGCGTTGTCAGCGGTAATACACAAGCCAGCAGTTGCAGTTGTACTTTTTAGCTCAAGCAGTGTTGTGGGCGAAGTCGTCCCAATCCCTAAACTCTCCGCACTCGCATCCCAGAAGAACTTGGCAGTCGTGCCTGTGTCCTCGTAGAAACTGATGTCGCCTGTAGAATGGTCAATGTTTAGCCGTGTTGATGCAGAACTTAACGCATCGTTTATTGTCTCTATATAAAAGTCACCATTTGCCGACCTCAGCCGTGTATTTAAATCCGTAGTGTCTGTTTCTAACATGTTAATAAAAACAGCTACGTCACTTATCTTTAAGTCACCATTGAGATTTTGGTTCCCATCCACGGTCAGCCCATCAGCCGAAATTGACCCTGTTACGTCAATACCTGTGGAGGTTGTTTCTAATTTTGGAAGTGCATTGTGAAATAGTTTAACCGAACCGCCGCTAGTGGCGAATATCATGTTCGCACCAGTAGCGTCTTCTATTTGTACGTTCGTTGAGCCTTGAATAAACAAGTCTCCAGTGCCTGCGTCTTTTACATAACTATTAGACCCATCATGGTAAATCTGTAGGTCAGACCCAGCACCAAAGATGGCTTTGTCGTTGTCACCGAAGGTGAGGTCTGTTGACGATAGCGCAACAACCCCAGTGCCGTTTGGCGCAAGAGTAATGTTGCCATTCGTGTCAGAGCTGGAAATTGTATTGCCATTTATATTGATGTTATCAACATCCAAATCACCAGTTACGTCTACTGCACCAGTTACTGTCATCGTTGTAGTGTCAACCGTAACCGCGGTTGAGGCGTCAATGTCTAAAGTTGGCGCAACGATTTCAATTTCGGTATCCGCGTCAATATCTAGCTTACCATCTGCGGAGGAGCTAATTTTTAAAGCTGTATCACGAAACTGAAGTTCATCAGTTGTGGTCATCTGTATGTTTCTGCCACTGGTAGTATTGCCGTTAGCAAGAACCTCAGTGAGAGTATCTGAGCCTCCAACTTGGCTATCAACATACGCTTTAATAGATTGTTGCGTTGCAAGCGCAGATGCGTCATCTCCAGACATGTCGTCTTGATCAAGAATTTTATCAACTGATACGCTTCCCAACCGCAGGCTATCAAAAAATGCGTTGTTAAAGACGTTAGCCGCCACCGCGCCAGAACCCGCGCCATCAAAGAACACTACTGCTGTTGTTCCCGCAGGAACCTCATAGTCATTACTCGCATTGTATGTGCCTTGAAATAGCAAAATGCTACGCGAACCAGACAAACTGTTGCGCACATAAATAATCTTTTCCGCGTCATTTGGCGTTAGCTGCACGTAAGCTGTTGCACCCAAATCACCGCCATCACCAAAAATAACCAGACGATTTCTACCATTAGAGGCCGATCCATTTGAAATAGGTAGTGTATTTGGAGATCCAGAAGAACCTGCACTGGAAAGTGTTATGGAAACCTGACCGTCAAGAGAAGCGTCCAAAAGCTCAAGGTTTGTGTTTGTGGTAGTACCCCACGTGCCAGACTGTTCGCCTGTGGCTATAAGCTCAATACCGTTGTTCGTTGTATATGTACTAGGCATGTTATTATCCTATGCTGCTATATCATCCCAATTTGGAGTTTGAGATGGCGTTATTTCACTATAACTCGGATCTTGATTTGGAACAATAGGACTCCAAACAAGAACCTGTGCGACTTCACCTGTTCCAGAAACACCTGTAACAGAAACATTTGATTTTGCTATAACTGTAACCGATCCCACCTGACCCGTTGCAGAGACACCCGTTACATCGACATCTATGGGAATAGAAACAGTAGCAGACCCAACCTGACCTGTACCAGATACACCTGTAACAGAAACATCTGCTTTTGCTACTGTAGTAACAGACCCGACTGAACCCGTAGACTCAAGCCCAGTTACAGAAGCATTTGCGTCTGCTGTAACTGTAACAGAGCCAACTGAAGCTGTGGCACTTAACCCAGTAGCGGATACATTTGCTTTCGCAATTACGGTTACAGAACCGACTGATCCACTTGCTTCTAATCCAGTAGTCGGAACATTCGCATCGGCTGTTGTGGTCACAGATCCAACAGAACCAGTAGCCTCTAAGCCAGTTACATTTACTACTTCGTTTTCATGAACAATTACGCTGCCAACTTGTCCTGTAGCTGAAACACCTGTAGCTGTAACATTTGCTTCCCCAGTGACAGACGAGATTGACCCAACTGAACCTGTTGCAGACAGTCCAGTGACAGAGACATCTCTTGGAAAACTGGTAGAAACAGAGCCAACGCCTCCAGTGGCTGATAGTCCTGTGACATTTACATCTTGACTTTGTGTTACAGACACGCTTCCAACTTCACCAGTGCCAGATACACCTGTGACAGAAACGTTTGATTCTGCATCAGTGGTTACTGATCCAACGCTTCCTGTTGAAGACAGCCCTGTAACAGAAATATTTGCGTCTGCCGTTGTCGTGACAGACCCAACACCCCCTGCGGAGGAAACTCCCGTAACCGAAACATCTCTTGGGAGAGATGCGGTTACAGAACCAACTTGTCCTGTTGCAGATAATCCTGAAGGAGAAATATTGGCTTTGGCGACAATGGATACAGAGCCGACGCCACCTGTCGCAGAGAGTCCAGTAACGGGAGTGTCACTTGCTCCCGCTGTTGTAACTGAACCGACCTGACCTGTGCCTGAGACACCAGTAACGCTTACAGAGAGAGGGTTTCCCCAAGCCCCTTCAGACCATGTACCGCGCCCCCAACCTGCAATAATCGCCATTTTACTAACCTAAATTTAGGCTATACGAATGATGGCGCTACTTGCGTTTGCTGTTGGGAAAACAATTGTGAAGTCTCCAGCAGTAGAAGTTTTATCTCCACCAAAGTCCAAAACAACCACAGTTGGGTCGCCTGAAGCACTATCGTTGTAAATCAAAGCACCGCGAGCGGTGACTGATGCATTGCTAAATGTAAGATCAGCAAAATCAGTAAATGCAGTTGTGCTACTTGTTGTAGGATCAACACGAGTAAGTGTGCCACCTCCAGCAGAATATCCAGTTCCACTTACTTCGTTTGAAGTTGTGTACGCAGTAGTCGAGGCATCAAACGACGCGCTGTTTGTATACATCGCTAATTTAAAGGTGCTTCCACCAGAGTTTTTAAAGTTATGAACGGCCTCAAGAAGCTCTTTCTTAAAGCTCGTACACATAAAATTGCCAGAAAAGGCCATATCATAGTCTCCTTATGAGTTCTGCAAGGTTTGGATGCCCTGCATCTGTAAGTGCATTATATACCGTAGTTCGGTCACTTTTGATAGCCTCTCGTAAATAAAACTCGATGACTTTTGCAATCTGACGCTCGTAGACACGAGCTTGATCACGAATTGCAGGCGGTGCTGAATCAGAAACACTTACAATTTTCTGAACGCAACGCTGTGCAATTTCTTCAGGCGTAAAGCCTCTTTTGTTAGTTGTTTGAACTTCAATGCCAAAATCTTCTGGCAACCCTATATTCAAAGCAGGTATCATGTTTTCTCCCTAATAATAAGTCCTGTGCGATACGCATCAGTGACCTCTTGAGACTCTCCAAAATTCTTAACGCGAGATAGCGCCTCAGTAAAACGCTGCGTGTAGTTTTGTATTAAATCACCTTCGCCCTTCATAAAGGTATATGCTTCAATGAGAGATCCATACAATAAAGCCACCGATGCGTTTGTGCTCAGCCATGTTGTACCACTCCCCGCGCCAGCCGTTAGTGATGCTGGTCGATAAAAATAATGAAGTTCCGCAACATAATTAGAATCAGGAGTGGGTCCTAAAATTAAGTTATCTACATCAAACTGTGCATAGTATCTGGGAGCACCAGTTGTTGAACTGTTTGGATTAAAAGATTGCACAAAGTTTACGTCCTTAAACAAAACAAATTCTTTATTGCTTCCATTGATGAAGGACAAACTAAACGGTGCAAGAAAATCACTTGGCAAAGCAAGATATTTATTGCCAGTTGTCATATTCCCGCTTTGGTTTTTACGAAACACATCTAACTGAGCAATTTTTAAAATACGTTCCTCTGTATTTTTTATAAAAATATCAATGTTGTTCACAAAGGTTGTCTCTGTGTTCTCAGTATAGTCTTGAATTGCAGTTTTCAGTTCATCGTATGTAAAACTCATGAGATCACCACTGTAACTTGGCCCACATAACCGATAGTGTTTGTTTTATTCTGTGGGGCAGGAAATATATTATCACCCACGCTCACAGAGACTGCGCCAGCTTCGGAATCGGGGCGAGGATTTCGTAATGCTTGTGCATCTGGACGCGCTCTAAGAGGTTCCAATTGAGGGTGCTTTGCTTCCCACTCGTCTTTGCCTACTAAAAGACCATTCCATTCTTTTCGCATATCATGCAATCGGTAGCGAAAACCTGACCGATCAGAAATACCATATGCCCACTTGCCAGTGGCATACTTAGACATAGCGATAGTTCCTCAAGTCAGGCGCAACGCGGAAAGATGCACGATCACGATCTTCATCCATTGCTCGGTTAAGTTCTTCTTCGTACAACGACTTGAGCATTTGCATGCGGTCTGGGGCACGTTTTACGCTGATATAGTAAGCTAAACCCGCAGCAAGCGCGGGGTAAAAACGAAACGGAACACCAAGAGTGTTAGTGTATGTATCTGCATCGTCGAGTCTTGTTAAAGCATCATACAAAACAACATCTGTGCTATTATCTGGCAAAGGCCACATCTTCAAAACAGGTGTAATTTGACGGTCTACGAAAAACTGAGTTGGTCGTCCCTGAGTTGTTTTTGTGGGAATATTTAGATATTCATCACGACTGATACGATCCAAAGCGTAATCAGTTCCATCACGGCGCACAACAAGTGAAAGAATGTCTATTACGTCATTACCAAGATCATAATCGCCATCATTAGATGTAACTGTGAGTGATCTTTGCTCAATCGTCCATTGATTCAAGCCGCGGTTAGCCCAATCTGCAAACATCAAATTCATGGATCTTTTTGCAGTTTTGAGGTCATAACCAGTGCGGACTTCCAAACCACAACGCTCAAAAGCCTCTTCGATGTAGTCTGCTACATCTAATTCAAAGTCTGTTGAGCCTGATACGGTCATTTTTTATTCCTTTTAAGCGATTTAACGCGCTTCGGTTTGCCAGCAGGCTGACCAAGACGTTTCTTTTGAGATATTCTACTACGCTTTTCGCTTGATGTCATCTCCGAAGCTGTTTTTGGGGTTTTTGAACTTATACGCTTAGTGGGACGACAGTATGGCGTACCGCGCTTTTCACCCTTTTTACGACCACAAGCCTTGCCCGTGCGGACATCTTTCCAGTCCTCTTTGAACCAACGTTTAAGTGCAGCACCTTTTTTTGTCTTACGAACAGCCATTAGCTCATCTTTGTTACTTTGCGACGGTTAGACAAAACCTTACCGCAGCCATTTGCAATAACTTCACCACCATTCATCATGCGGCGGACTGGACGTTTGCGATACTCATTTGACGGCATGATCGCACCACCCATAGCCTTTTTCACAGGCTTTTTCTTGCTTTTGTTGCCCCAGTTTTTAGCGCCTACTTTTCTACACTTAGCGATTGCTCCGCTTGCGTAAGCGCTTGGAAAAACTTTGTACCTTGCTTTTACCTTTCGGTAACATGCGTCTTTTGGCATTTTTCTTCACCTTTCTTTTCATAGGCGGCTTAGACACCTGTTGAGACATCTGCGAGCGGCTCATCGCCATTACCTTGCAAGTCCTATTATAGCTTCCATGATCATGTCACTACTCATTAACCCTGCGACAAGAAGAGCACCAATAATCATCCACTTTGCTTGAAACAGAGTGACCTTAACCTCTTTCATGTCATCTTTCAGCTTATCTACGCTTTCTACTAAATGATCCTGTTGTGTTTGAAACTTCACTAGCTCCAACTCCAAATCATGAACAGTTTTATCAGCCATTAGCATTTCCATCTCTTGCGAGCTTGTCTTAAACGACTGTTAGGATCTTTTGCCGCCTTTGGAAACTTTTTCATTTGGCCTGCGGAGCGTGCACAAAATGACTTACGACGCTTGGCGTCTTTACTGCCCGGCTTAACTTTTCCTGTAACTGCGGTTTTGAGCTTTGAGCCGGGGTTTGCTTTGCGATACGCGGCAACACCCTTCTTAGTCATGCCCGCACCAGCCTTGGTCTTGCGGTAGTTGCCTCCCTTGCCAGTGGTCTTGCGTATCGGATTTTCTTTTTTACGAGCCATGTCACCTCTGCACAAATAAAGTTAAGCTTACACCAATGGGTAAAGTTCCATACAATCCATTTTCAAAAAGGATTCCATCGCCCGGAATTTCCATCCCAAAAAAACCTCTATCGGATTCATCAATTTCTATAATAATAGTGCCAGACGCGGCAGAAGCATTGTCATAAACAATTGCTTGTCCTGTCGCGCCTGTATCATGATTTATCATAAAGCCCATCAAACGACCACGACCTGAAGCAAACGATCCAGAATCGTGTCTGTGAACCGCTTTGACTTCATTTCCAGCCATTTTGACCCCTTATGACAAAAAGATTGTCAGTTCGTTACTGGACCCTGTGAAAGCACTTACATAAGCACCACTTGTCGCAAGAATACCATCATCTGGAATATTCAGATGATGCATACCTGTTGGAAAAGTTTGCTCAATAAGAGTTTCGCCAGACGCACTACCGTTTTTAATTGTAAATGCACCAGCCGCAGCAGCATATATTACAATTTGACGGATTCGTGAACGTGAGTCACCAACAACAGCCGCAGAGTCACCTTGAGTGAAGTTATATGCCTTTACTGGACCTGCCATAAGTTATCTCCTTATGCGCCAGCAGTTGCACCAGTATCTACACGAATCCAATTTGAACCGTCAGAAAATACCAAGTTACCTGTACCGTTACCCGATGTCTCAGATGCTTTCAAAGCGTCAGATGCAAAGAAAACCATACCTGTGCTTGCAGATGCAGTTGGTAGATTTGCGAATGTTGATGTACCTACAGTGACGCCGTTGCTTGATACAACTGGTCCTGAAAAATTAGTTGCTGCCATGTTTTTCTCCTCTCGTGTCCGAGGTCAACTTCCCATGTTTGCAACGCATGGGAATATATACAATTGTTCGAGTCTTATGACTCAAGAGAAGAATAGATTAAAAATGACAAAAAAGAAAGGGGCAACCTAAGCTGCCCCAGTTAATCAGGGAGGAGAACCAATGAAAAATCATCAGTACTCCTTACTGTATCACAAATTACGCGCCGGGTGAACCAAATACTGCGCGTGGATCACTAAAGCCGAAGCTGTAGCGTTCACGAGCCTTAAAGCGCATGTTGCCTGTGTCGAAGTCAGCTTCCATGTTCGTTCTCATTGGAGAACGCTCAAAGTGCTTAAATCCGTTAGGCGCATCAGTCTTGATGAAGAACGCATCTGGGTCTGTCAAGAAGTGGTTAACAGTGTAACCCTCTGGAAGCATGCCCATGTTGCGAATCGCGTTCACATCATTGTCTGCTGTACCAACACGGAGAGTCGATTCCAACAGACGATCTGCAACGAATTGCAGTTGTGGTGGAATGACCAACTTGGTGCCACGTAGAGCAATGATCATGTTGCGTTCATCAACGAAGGTAGAGATGTCAATCAAAGCATTCTCAAGCGAAGTTTCGTTCAAGTCTGCTGCTGTTGACGGCTCGTT
>WTIQ01000230.1 GCA_011525185.1 Paracoccaceae bacterium
AGTTGAAATTGGTGCGCTGGTTGAAAAAGACTACGGTCCCAAAGTCAAAGATGAAGTGTTACAGTTAGATGGCGTTGATTACGTCTTTTACGCAACTGGACGTTCAGATGATTTGTTTGAACAAAAGCAATTCGGAAACTTTGGCGAGGCGGCGATTATAACAATCCTCGTCGAGGAAGAGCACAAAGAGCGCGTTTTCGATCATGTGTTTGAGTTATACGATTTGCACACGCGCAAAAGTGGGTTGGTCTTTATGTCAAACCCAATTGTGCGAGCGCATATCTAATTGCGTCTCTTATGGTTCGCCTGAAATAGCATTGTTTTCTGGCAGATAATTTTTACTGCGCGGGGTGATTACCATGAACTCTCCTGCGCAATTCGCTTTGTATGATCTATAGCTCTTTTTGAGTAGGGTCTTTCACACGGACACCTATGAAGAGGCGACCGTGTTTCGTGATGACGCAATGTCTCCAAGTCTCTTGGTCTCTATACTGATACCGCGTGAATTTTGTGATCAAAATTCCCTTTTATCAGCTACATGAGAACGTTTTAAAAAAATCTAGTCTGCATTAGATTTTTTTATGCCGTCCTGCTGTTGATTAAAATTATTTGAATGATATTTTGTTTCCTAAAGGAAATTTTGGTCACTTTGAGAGGCGATGATGAGCTACAATAAAACATTTAAAATGGGTTTACGCGACATTGATTTGATTGAAACCTCACTTCAACAGCGCTTGAATGAGCTATCGATGTCATTTGATAGTAAAAGCAACGATCGCTCAACCTTGGAGTCTGAGATCAACGAAATTCGTAGCCTTCTTGGTAACCTGCACAATCAAAAAACGTGGTATAGGCCCAAGTCTGCTGTTTATGTAAGCGGTTAATTGGTGCCCGCCGAGCGATTGGCGGCGCAGTTAAAAGTCGAAAATTCTACTTGCACCTTCATCTCATCCGCGCTTAGGCTTATTAGGCTGTGCTGTTATAGTTGGATGAGGACGTCAACATGAAATTTGTAAGCTTCACGCGGCTGGGTCGCGTAGGTTTTGGTGCTGTGATAGACAGTGGGATTGCTGACCTGACGGGAAAAATAGCGCCACATGTGACGACGCTGAAGGGCCTGATTGAGACTGATATAGTCGTTGCCGCTTGTGAGCGTGCTCAAAAGCAGGGTGCAGATCTGAGCCTGAATGACGTGTCTCTATTACCCGTCATCCCTGATCCGTCAAAAATCCTCTGTGTTGGGCTGAATTACCAAAAACACAAGATTGAAACAGGTCGTCCTGACGCGGATTATCCGACGATCTTTACGCGTTTCGCTGATAGTCAGGTTGCGCATGGTGCGCCATTGATTAAGCCAGCGCAGTCAGAACGCTTCGATTACGAAGGCGAGATGGCGGTCGTTATTGGACGGGGTGGACGGAACATACCAAAAGAGAACGCTCTTGATCATATTGCTGGATACGCCTGTTATAATGATGGGAGTATTCGCAATTTCCAGCAACATACGTCGCAGTTCACACCAGGTAAAACCTTTCCAGGCACTGGTGGCTTTGGCCCCTATCTTGTCACACCAGATGAAGTGGGAGACTATCGCAAACTGCCGATCCAAACGCGTCTGAACGGAGAGGTCATGCAGGAAGCGTCCTTATCTGAGTTGATCTTTCCAGTCGATGAAATCATCGCCTATTGCTCGCTTTTCACACCCCTGAGCGCTGGAGACGTTATTGTGACGGGGACACCTGGCGGCGTGGGTGATCGCCGCGATCCGCCTGTCTATATGTTCGCTGGAGATGTGGTCGAGGTTGAAATTGGATGTTTGGGCGTACTGCGAAACCCAGTCATCGATGAAGCAGAGTTTTAACCCGCTTCAGAGGCCATGCAGGGCTTTTTTCTGGAAAAGCTCGGGGACCGAGAGATGGAGCATTTGTGCTGCAAGCTCAAAGTCTTCTTCGGCTGCTATCAGAGCCGCAGAGACGACTTCTCTTTCAATAGACTTCATGTGATCGGCAATCATCAATTTACCATTTGCAACGAAGAAGGACTGGTAGTCTGTCATGGATTGCATCGGTGAGTTCTTTGCGGATTTCGCCTGTAACTCATCAATTGTGTCGCGGTGCAGTCTCTGGCGGCTTTGTTCGCGGATCACGTTTTGTACTTGTTGAACGGAAATCGGCTCGCCGTTTGAGCGAATGATCAGGCATTCAACCACATTGCGCAATTGACGCACATTGCCTGGCCATGGAAAGGTTTTCAGCAGCCACATCGCATCCTTTTCTACTTTGAATTCCATGCCACGTTGCAGGGTTGTGTTGAGCTGATGCGCCAGATGATAAACCAGCTTTTCAATATCATCGGAGCGATCTTTGAGCGCTGGAATGCGGATTGGAAAAGCACTGATACGGAAGAACAGATCCGAGCGAAACATTTTCATAACGACCTGTTTATACAGATTTTTATGCGTCGCGCAGACCAAGCGGAAATCTACAGCCACTTCACGAGACGAGCCGACAGGTGTAAATGTTTTCGTCTCTAGTGCGCGCAAAAGCTTGGATTGGAGATCAAGCGGCATGTCCCCAATTTCATCCAAAAACAGGGTTCCATTGTGCGCTTGTTCAAACTTGCCTTTGTGTGATTTATTTGCGCCCGTGAATGCTCCCTTTTCATACCCAAAAAGTTCCGCCTCAAGAAGGCTGTGAGGGATCGAAGCGCAGTTTACAGAAACGAGTTTACCAGCGCGCCCAGAATGTTCTGCTAGAGCCTGTGCCACGAGCTCTTTGCCAGAACCACTTGGACCGAGAATCAGGACGGGGATATTGTGCTCAGCCACGTCCAAAACGGACTTACGCAGCGCAACAATGGGCTCTGTTGAACCTACAATTAGGCGTGACAAATTATTCACAAAGGACATTGCGGACCTCTTATCAAAACCTACCGTCGCTAGCCTCATGGTTCCCACTCTTCTTGGCGGGATACTCTGCCTTTCTTTTTAAATTACCTGATTTTCTTCCAGAGATAAGTAGCCACTAAGGGTAATGAAAAGTCCCTTTTGTATTCAATGATGACTTTTGGAAGTATATTGTGGCTTTTAGAGAAAATATTATTATTTTAATAGCTTACTAGGAACTTCTCATGTTGAAACTTAGAAATTAATAGAGACCAGGCCATTAAATTAACCACTGCGACACGCAAAATAATGACGGGCGATTTCGAGATATGAGTGGTGTGGCTATATGTTGTGTCTGTAAAGTCAAAGGCGCCTATTTGTTGTGTTTTGCGGTGGCCTTTGTTTTGCCAAACGGCTGAATTTAATGCGTTTTAGTATACCTATATTGATAATTTTTGGTCAAACGAGTTACAAAAATGTGGATTATATCCTAAAATTTGGTTCACATTTGTTAAATATGACTGGTAATATAC
>WTIQ01000354.1:0-9981 GCA_011525185.1 Paracoccaceae bacterium
TCAAAGGACTCAACGGTTTGTTTTGCGAAATCAATCGCTGCCCGATTTTGCGCAATCGTTGCACGATCCTTTTCAACGTTACCACCATAATCCTCACTGGCGAGGTCGTGGGGTAGGTCAATCATAAAACCTGTATTACGTCCCGAAGGACCTTCTGCGATACGCTTGGCGTCTAAAATGGTGATGCGATCTGTGGGCGCCCGCTCTTGCAGACGGCGCGCGGCTGAAAGACCCGCAAAGCCAGCGCCAATCACCAGCCAATCCACTGTCTGCGTTTCACGTAATTCTGGATAGGTCTGCCCCTGTGGCAGGATTGCGTCCCAAGCGGGAGGGCCAGGGTTTTGCGGAAAGCTCCTGACCTTCATGGAAGGCTCAACTTGGCGGTACGGCCACCATCAATGGTAAAGATTTGACCCGTAACAAAAGTCGCGGCCTCACTTGCAAGCCAAACAATCAATTCAGCAACATTCTCAGGTGTGCCTGTACGGCCAACGGGATGAATGGACTTGATGGCCTGGTGGAAGCTCGCAGGATCCGCTATTGAGTTTATAAAATCAACATTCAGCGGCGTATCAATCCAGCCAGGCGCAACTGCATTGCATCGAATGCCCTCAGGGCCATGATCGACGGCAACGGCACGGGTGAGGGCATGTAAGCCCCCTTTGGAGGCGCAATATGCGAGATGACGGGGATTGCTCCCAAGTCCTTCAATCGAGCCAACATTGACAATAGCTCCCGCATTTTTGCGCAAAAGAGGGAGCGCATGTTTGATCAAGAGAGCAGGGGCTGTCAGGTTTACCGTGAGATGTGCTTCCCACTCCTTGAGGTCGATCTCATCCAGCGTGCCCTCGCGCATGATACCGGCATTATTGACGAGAATATCGAGCTGGTCTTCTTTTTCGTGAATCGTCTTAGCGATTTGCTCTGGCGCAGTGAGATCGAGAAAATCAGCCTCAATCCAGTGATGTTCCCCTTTACGCCGCTGCGCGGTGTAGACCTTGGCCCCGCGGTCTTCCAAAAGGCGTGCTGTGCTTAATCCGATGCCCGCAGAGGCACCCGTCACAAGCGCTATTTTTCCCGTAAGGTCCGTCACGATACTGGTTTCCCACCGTTAACTTCCACCAAGGCCCCACAGATATACCGTGCTTGATCAGACGCCAGAAACAGGATGACATCGGCAATATCTTCTGGTTCTGCTATGCGACCAAGTGGGACTGAATGGTTGAGCTCTGAAATGGCCTGATCTGGGTTTAAACCACGAATACTAAAACCAGTTCGCAGCATTGGGGTATTCACCTCGTTTGGACAGACGGCATTCACACGAATGTTCTGAGAGGCATGATCGCGCCCAAGACATTGCGTAAGGGACGCAATGGCCGCTTTTGACATCACATAGATGGGGTGATCTGGACCAGGGTAGAGCCCCCAGCAGCTTGCAGTATTCACAATCGCCCCGCCACCCCGCTTGGCCATAAGGGGAATTGCAGCACGACATAGGCGAAACGGTGCCTCTACATTGACCGCCATAGACAGCCTATAATCTTCGTCACTTGCTTGCGTAATTTTACCGCGCCGAATGATACCAGCGTTATTAATCACAATATCCAGGCCACCGAGCGCCTCTTGTGCCTGTTGCGGTAAACGATCGCAAAATGATGGATCGCATAAATCGCCTGCCAATAGGGCTTCTGCCTCCACCCCTGTTAGGGAGATATCTGTTGCGGCCACTTTCACCCCTTCGGCGCGGAGTTTTGCCACAAGACTTTGCCCAATGCCGCCCGCGGCACCTGTGACAATCGCATATTTGCCCGACAAACCCTGAGACACGGTTAATACTCCTGATTGAGCGCGTCTGCTGCGGGTATCTCCCGTTCTCGACGTGCAATAAAGTCAAGTAAGGCCTCATGCACAGCCTGATCCAGCTTGGGCTCTTCGTAGCTTTTTAAGAGATCTTTGGCGCGCTCCAAGGCACGGCCCGTGATTTCTACACTGCCCTCTGCTTGCCATTGTTCAATAGAGTTATTGTCAAAGAGTTCTGGCATGAAAAAGGCCTCTTGAAAATGTTCAAGCGTATGAGGATGGCCCAAATAATGTCCCCCAGGGCCAATATCACGCACCGCACTTATACCCGCCTCAAAATCGTCCCAATGAATGCCCTGAGCCATTCGGTAGGCCATCGCGCATTGTTCTGCATCCACGATAAATTTCGCCGTGCTACAATGCATGCCTGCTTCGTTCCAACCTGCGGAATGCCAAATGTAATTGGCTCCCGCCATCATCACGGCCATAAGTGTTGTTGCGCTTTCATATCCTGCTTGAGCGTCAAAGGTTTTCGCCCCGCCCAAGGTATTTGAGGTCCGCCAAGGTACATCATAGTAGCGCGCCATTTGTCCAATCATAAGGTTCATGAGGCTGATTTCGGGCGTGCCCGCCATCGGGGCGCCTGATTTCATCGAAACAGTGGACAGGTAGTGCCCATAAATGGCAGGGGCACCTTTGCGAATAACTTGGGTATAGGCCAAAGCGGACAGTGCTTCTGCATTGAGTTGGGCAACGCTTGGCGCAACAGACGCAGGTGTATTGGCTCCGCCCAAGACAAAAGGAGAGCATAAGACAGGCTGGTTGCGACGGCAAAAGGCACGCATTGCTCCCAACATGGTTTCGTCCCAGACAAGGGGAGAGTTGCCATTACAATTGCCCGTTACCACAGGATGCGTGTCGATATAACCGTCCCCAAAGAGGATGTCGCACATGGCAATCACATCTTCGGCATTTTTGGGGCTCGTGGTCATGCCCATAAAGGTTTTATCCGAATAGCGCATAGAGGAGTATGTGATGCGCAGATGTCGTTGGCTGATGGGATGATCATAGGGTTCGACAATATGATGCGCACTGGAATGCAAAGCGGGTAACATATGCGAGAGCTTGTGAAAATTCCCCAAATCCTCCAGCGTCGGGTTGCGCCTTTTGTCCTCCAGATCACGCAGATACGGAGCGCCTGTCATCGGCACAAAGATCCCATGGTCGTGTCCAAAGGGAAGGTTATTGGATGGGTTGCGGGCATGATAGGTAAAATGCGCTGGAATGGAGGCAACCAATTCTCGCACAAGATGACGATCTAGAAAGACAGTCTCATCTACTACTTTTGCACCAGCACCTTTCCAATCTCTAAGGGCAATGGGGTCACGAAAATGCACGCCGACATTTTCCAAAATATCCATTGAAGCACTGTCGATCCGCTCGATTTGTGCCTGTGTCATAGGTTCTGTGAGGGGAAGTTTGCGCTCTAATGCTGGAAGCATCTTCACATCATGGGTTTGGCGCAGATTGCGCCTCGCAGACCTACCTTGCCTTTTTTGACCAGCGGCTTGGACGCTCATGCTATGGCGTCCTGCTCTGCTGGATCGCTCAGGTCAACCCAGATTGTTTTTACTTCGCAATATTGGTCATGGGCTAAAATTCCGTTGTCGCGCCCACCAAAGCCAGACTGTTTGTACCCACCAAAGGGGGTTGTGATGTCGCCTTCGCCAAAACAATTCACAGTGACAGTGCCAGCCCGTAAATCACGTGCTGCGCGAAGGGCATTACGGGTGTTGGCGCTAAAGATGGAGGCCGTCAGGCCATAGTCCGTCTGATTTGCCAAGTGCAACGCTTCCTCATTGCTGCTAACTGTCAAAACGCTCAGAACGGGGCCAAAGATTTCGTCTCTTGCGGATCGATCTTCTGGACGGGCTTCATAGATGGTTGGCTCACAAAAAGGACCGCTGAGAGTTCCACCTGCTAATGCGTCCCCTTCCAGATAGCTTTTCACTTTTTCGCAATGCTCTGCGTCAATCAACGCGCCAAGATGGTTTTGCGGATCAAGTGGGTTGCCTGTTTTCCAATCTCTCAAGCGTGCTTTGATGTGTTGCATCAATTCTGGCTTCACCCTCTCATGCACAATCAAGCGCGAGATTGCGCTACAGTTTTGCCCCATGTTCCAAAAGGCTCCGTTTACAATATGTTCGGCAATGAGGTCGAGATGCTCTGCGTCGTCAAAAATAACTGCAGGGTTCTTACCGCCGCATTCCAAAACCACCTTCTTAAGATTGCTTTCAGCGGAGTAGCGTAAAAAGTGGCGTCCTGTTTCGGTGGAGCCCGTAAAGGACACCATATCGACATCAGGACGTCGTCCAAGGGCTGCTCCCACGCTGGGTCCATCCCCCACGAGCACCTGCAAAACGCCGCGCGGCAGCCCAGCTTCTGCGGCGAGTTCTGCAATGCGAAGGGCCGTGAGCGAGGTTTGTTCAGCAGGTTTCACAATGACCGAACATCCCGATGCTAAGGCAGGCCCAATTTTCCAAGCCATCATAAGAAGAGGGAAATTCCAGGGCAAAATGGCGGCGACGACGCCAATCGGGTCTCGCACAATCATTGAAATTGCGTCTGTGCCAGTGGGCGCTGTCTGATCATAGAGTTTATCAGTGACTTCCGCGTGCCATTTGATGGTCTTGATCATTTCGGGGATGTCGATGGTTTCGCAGTCTTGAATGGGTTTTCCGCTGTCGAGGCTTTCCATGACTGCCAGCTCCCGGCGATTTCGTGTGATCAATTTGCATAGGCGGATCAAGACGTCCTTGCGCTCACTTGGATGGGTCTTAGACCAATGCCCTTGATCAAAGGCGTCTCGTGCTTTTTGCACGGCTAACGCAATGTCATCCTCACTTGCTGTTGTCAGCGTGGCCAACTCATGACCAGTGGCAGGATTGAGCGTTGTCAGAGGCGTGCCGCTGCCACGGTGAAATTTTCCGTCGATAAATGGACTGCGCGGAAAATCCATATGGCTGGCGATACTTTCGTATTCCTTAAGAGTTAAGAGATCGCTCATGTCTCATCTCCTTTTGGTATCAAGGTTCCAGTGATTTTAGAAATCGTCGCGTTCATCGTTGCAATCACTTGCGCTAATTCGCGTTTTTCGTCTTTGTTTAAGGGCTGCAAAGGCTTGCGCGGTGGTCCTGCATCAATTCCGCGGAGCGTCAAACCGTATTTGATACATTGAACAAATTTGCCCCCTTGCTCCAGAACACGCATCAGGGGGAGCATTGCCGACATGATAGCGCGTCCAGTGGTGAAATCGCCCTTGAGCACGCAAGCCTCATAAAGTGCAATATGCGCTTCTGGTGCAAAGTTAGATCCAGCACACACCCAACTTCGCGCGCCCCAAGCAAAAAATTCGAGCGCTTGATCATCCATTCCACAACTCAGTGCAATATGAGGATAATCACGCGCCAGCATATGCAGTCTATTGGGGTCGCCTGAGCTTTCCTTGATCGCGCAGAAATTAGGCGAACGTCCCAGCCGATCAAGCGTCTCTTCATCCATGTTCACACTCATGCGCCCAGGGTAGTTGTAGAGCATCACAGGAAGGTTGGCCGCGCGATCAATGGCAAGCGCATGAAGCGCAATTTCGCGGCCCGTCGGATAGGCATAGGGGGGAGTGGCCACGAGAATAGCATCGGCACCATGGGATTTGGCTTGTGTGGCATATTCAATGCTGTCTTCGGTGCGCATTGCTCCAGTCCCAATCACCATAGGCACGCGACCTGCAATCATCTCTTTTGCAAGACCCATCACATAGACGCGCTCTTTCTTGGTCATCGCGTAATATTCGCCTGTGGTTCCAGCGACGATCAGTCCATGGACGCCTGCGCGGATCAGCATATTTACGGCGTTTTCCATGGCCTCTTGGTTCAAGGTGAAATCATCACGAAACGGGGCAACGAGCGGGGTATAAATGCCTTCAAAAAATGTCATGCATTTTCTCCAGTGTTGGATGGTGTGGTCAATGTCATTGGCAAAGGGTCGGGCCAGACATATTTTTCGATTTGATGTTTGCTCAATGCCCAGTGATCCAATGTCAGCTGGGCCGCTTGTTCTGGGCGCCGCTCTTGCAATGCGATGATCATCTGATCATGTTGTTCACTGGCTTTTCGGACGCGGTCTTGATCGATCTCGGTTTGCACGTGATAAAACCGATGCGACATGCGCGTGTGATCAATCAAAAGACGGTTGAGGCTTGGCTGTAGATATGGGTTTTGCGCCATCTTGCCGATAATTTCATGGAACTGGTGGTTAGACATCGCAAGCGCGCGTGCATCGCCGTCACCTGCTGCTCGTACAAAGGTTTGCTGTGCTGTTTTCAACTGGCTGAGCTGCGTATGTGAACCCTGTTCTGCGGCCAGTCGTGCCATAGTGGCATAGACCAGCGGCGCGGTTTGGAAGAAACGGCGCATCGTGTCCAACGTCATAGCAGAAACGCTTGCCCCGCGATTGGGTTCAAGGCTGACAAATCCCTCTCCTGCTAATCTTTGCAAGACTTCTCGGAAAGGTGTTCTGGAAAGCCCGTAGTCAGCACAAAACCGGACCTCGTCAAGTTCCGTCCCAGGCCTAAGCTCAAGCCCGAGGATACGTATGCGTAAATTTTCAAAACAATCGTCTTTTTTGGACATTCGAGCATCCGAAATGATTATTTATACAACATGTATACAATAAAAATACGAGTCAAGCACAATTGTCGTGAACTGATCGTCTCATGTCCTAGTCGCAGTTTGATTTAACTGTGCCACGCAGGATTAAAGGGCCTTCTATTTTGATGCGGCGTGGCTGCGTATCCACCTGCTCGATTTTTTCTAACAAAAGATCAACTGTCGCCGCGACCATGCGGTTTGCAGGTTGTCGAACTGTGGTCAGATTGTAGGACGGCCACGCCGCTGCATCTACATCATCATATCCCACAATAGACACGTCTTGGGGAATGGTGAGCCCGAGTTCGTGGCGTATTGTATCCATGACCGATAGAGCCATGTGATCATTCGCCACGAAAATAGCATCAGGGGGGGCTCTCTCAAAGAGGCGCAAAGTTGCTTCGCGGGCATCTTCGCTTATGAAGTTGCCTACTTCACGTTTGAAGAGCGATTGACCGTGCGCAGCTAGCCCTTCAAGAAATCCCTGTTCACGGTCTCTTTGTGTGGATGCGCCTTCCCATCCCGCTATATAGGCGATTTTTTTGTGGCCAGTTTCCACCAATAATTTGGCCACGTCATAGCCGCCTTGGACATTATCTGAGGTTACTGCGAAATGCTCTTGATCGTCTTGTGAACGGTTGAACAAAACCACTGGCACGCCTGCATCTACGCAGCGTTTTGAGAGGTCCGAAGAAAGAGCAACCGACGCGGCAACAATACCATCGACTTGATAATCCAAAATTTCGTCCAAGACCTCTGCGATGTCCCCCTCGGTGTTGGAGGATAGAAAAACCAAAACGTGATAGCCGCGCTCTCTTAGGGCTTTGGATAGTTTTTCCAAAATCGTTGGATAAAATTGATTGTTTAGATAGGCCACAACTAACCCAATGATGCGGCTTTTGCCTGAAACCATTGCGCGTGCGAGCACATTGGGGCGATATCCCAATTCTTGGGCTGCTTTTTTGACCTTTTCGACTGTCTTGGCTGAGGCCGAAGCGCCTGGAGTAAAGACGCGACTGACAGCAGAGCGGCTGACACCTGCTTTTAATGCCACATCTGCGGATGTGACTTTGTTATGCTGTGTCTCCCCTTTGTATAAGGAATTGCCCAGCGCTACTTCAGCTTGCTCCTCCGTCTCAGAGGAGGAAAGATCAGAAGGTTTTGCTGTCTCGTCTACCATCTTGGCCCCTTTGGGGTAACCTTGCATATATTCTTAATGCGCTGCGCTCTTGTGTTGAGGTGCACCACTACAGACGCGTTGATGCGCCATTGACTAGGTACGATGATTGGTTTCACAACAAGTCACCGTCCCAAATTCACCCTTTAACCGCCCCGGCGGTCAGGCCACTGACGATCTGGCGCTGGAAGAACATCACCAGGATGAATAGGGGAACAGAGGCGGAGACAACGGCGGAGACCGCGAACATCACGTTTCCCTCAGTATAGGTCGTGCCTAGGTAGGCCGCGATTTCTGGCACCATGGTGCGATTGGATTCCGACAAGAGCATCGAGGTGACGGCAAAGTCGTTATAGGCAAGCAAAAAGCTAAACAACCCGGTCGTTATCACGCCTGGCCACATTACTGGCACGATGACCCTGCGAAATGCCTGAAACTGGGTGCAACCGTCGACCTTGGCGCTTTCATCCAGTTCCTGCGGGATATTCTTGAAGAACGAATGCAGCATCCAAAGTGTGAAAGGCTGATTGATCGCAACCAAGACGATGATGGTTGTGGGTAAGATGCCCCAAATTTTCCACTCAAAGAACGGCAGCAAATACCCTGAGACCAGCGTGATCGGTGGCATTGCGCGGAAAATCAGTGCGGCGATCAAAAGCCAGAATGTGTAGCGATAGCCCGACCGGGACAAGGCATAGCCGCCCAGGGTGCCGATGGTCAGCGACGTGCAGACGACGAAGAAGCAAACGATGAAAGTGTTGATAACATTGCGCCAGAACTCTTCTTGTATCCAGCTACCGTAATAGCCTGCGCCAGTAAAGGGGCGATCATAGGCGGCCCTGGTGCGTTCGCCGGTCAGTGCGTTTGTCCAGTCCGACAGCGAAAAGAAATCAAGCTCAACCTTGAACGATCCCCAGAAAGTCCAAATGAAAGGGAAGGCGGCAAGGATGAGCCAAAAAATGACAAATCCGCTTGCGGCAAACCGAAGTCCCGCTGGCATCTTTTGCGCATTGCCCGCCATGTTATGCGGCCCTCCTGTTGTCGCGCCACGTCCGATACAGCACCGGAGACAGCAGGATCGCGACCCCTATGATGGTCATTACTGACGTTGCCGCGGCCGAGGACAGTTGCTGAACTTCACCACCAAGGTCGTTGAAAATCGACCAGCTTAGGGATTGGGCATGGGCCTCTGCGTTGAACCCGACGATGGGTTCGAAGACGCGGAAATTGTCCATGAGCTGCATGAGCGCGACAAAGGTGATCAGCGGCATCAGATGGGGCACGACCACGTAGCGGACCCGCTGAAAGCGCGATGCGCCATCGATCTGGGCGGCTTCGATTTGGTCAAAGGGCAGCGTTTGCAGCCCAGCATAGAAAATAACGAAGGCAAAGGGGGCAGCGTGCCAAACGCCGTAGACGATAAGCGAAATCCACATCATGCCTGTCGAGGCTTTGAGAGAAAGATTGGGGTCATTTGCCAGCCATTGCGCTGCCGTACCCAAAATTCCCCTTGTGTCGATCATCCAAAACAGCACCAGCGCCCCGATCAGCGGCGTGATGACGAACGGCAAAAGAGAGAAAAAGATGACGACACCTTTCAGGCGTTCATGCACGGTGTTGACGGCCAGTGCGACCATCAATCCGACAACGATGACAAGCGGAGTCACCACAAATGTGAACGTCAGGGTAAACGCCATGGCTCGGTAGAACGGCAGGTTGCCAAGACGGCTGAAAAAGCTGCTCCAATCCGGCTCGTTTAGCCATAGTTCCCGAACTTCAGCTACGGCCAGATGACCGCGATTAAAATAGGTTTCGGCACCAACAAACCGGCCAAGCGGTTGTGCCTCTTTCAGTGCGCGCGTGGCTTCCTGGTCGATTGTGGTCTCAGTCTTACACCCGACCAACGGAGTGCAAGATTCAACTTCGATGAAGACTGCTTCATGTGGGGCAAAGACCGACTGGATAACAACCGACACTATCGGTGCAGCAATAAACAGGAGCATTGCAGTTGCCGTCGGCAAAAAGAACCAGAAAAAGGTTTTGTGGCGCATGAGTTTTCACCCAGAGTCAGTAAATAGTGCGGGCGACGGTTTTAGTCGCCCGCCCAATGGCATCCTAGAGGAAGCCAGCTTCTTTGGCCGCAGCGATATAGGCCGCTTCGATGTCGGCTAGCGCCTGTTCGGCTGACTCTTTGCCTTGCATGAAGTCACCTAATTCGGCGCCCAGAGCAGAGTGCAGCAATCCCATGTATGGCAGCATCGGGTAGGGCGTTGTGCCCATCTTTGCCGCCTCAAAGACACC
>WTIQ01000354.1:10081-13192 GCA_011525185.1 Paracoccaceae bacterium
TGTATGGCAGCATCGGGTAGGGCGTTGTGCCCATCTTTGCCGCCTCAAAGACACCAATGGCGGCATCTGTCGGCTGGTAACCTTCGATCAGCCAAACCGCCTGCGTGCGGATCGCTTCATCGGCCATAAGATTGGGGCGGATACCGTTCATCAAGGCAAGAAATGAAGCTTCTGCTTCTTCGTCGGAGATGTTCTTGGACACTGACCAGCCATCCCACCATAGGGTCGAAGCAGGGATTGATCCGCCACCGACCGTCATAGGACCAGCAATCGCGTGGCCGTTTTTGACCGCGTCAGTTACACCTTCGGTCGTGGTTTGCGATGCTGCACGGCTGCCCCACATGTTCAGAAGCGCAATATTGCCCGCACGATATTCGGCATTGGTAGCGTTGGAATCATGAGTCAGGAAGTCAGGGTTCATATACTCTGACAGCGCCTTCATCATGTTGAGCGCATTTACGCCGGCCTCTGAATTCACGTTCGGTTCGGCAGAGCCCGCCTTGAAATGCGATCCGCCATAGCCAAGGAACATGTTGTTGAACTCCTGTGCGAGGTTCCAGCCAGCGGCATAGGCCCCGCCAACAGGGTTTTCCATCACACCAGCAGAGCGAATTTTTTCCGCTGCGGCCAACATTTCCTCATACGTCGTTGGAACCGAAATGCCGAGGTCCGCTAGAACGTCAGAGCGATACATCAGGTGCTGAGCATTGGCCATGAAAGCTACCGCCATGACCTTGCCATCAATCTTGATCAACTGCGAAGGTTGCAATCCGGCGCCGTGTTTGGCCACCAGATCGTCCAGAGGACGGATCACGTCATCATTCAACATCTTTACAATGGATGAATTGGCGAGGATCGCGGCAGTATATTCGCCCGAAGTCACGCCCGGTAGATTGATTTCGTTGTGCTCAGCGGTGAGGTTTTTGGTGACCTCAGCGCCAGAACAGGCGGCAGCCTCGGCGCCGACTGTCTGGATTGCTGGAAACTCGTTACCAACAATGCTGACGCGGGCGCCGATTTCGCAGGCCAGTGCGGTTGTCCCTGTCAGGGCCACAATGGCACCTGCGAAGGCTAATTTTTTGAGAAACATGTTTTCCTCCCTGTTTCTAACTTTAGATGCGTCTTGCAATCACGCATCCGCTGAGTTTCCTGGCATGTGGTTGCCAGATTGAATAAGGGGCCTAGGCCCCAATTCGCGCACCTGTGGTTCCATCGAATAGGTGGCAAATTTCGGGTGGTACATTGATCGAGATAGTATCTCCGATCTCTGCTCGGAAGTTCTTATCGGCCTTGACGCTGACCAATGCGGCGCCGATCCGCACGGATATCATCGTGGCATCACCCAGAAGCTCCAGCGTATAGATAGGGGCGGTAATGCCACCGCCGTCGCCCGTTCCGACGTTGGCATCCTCTGCCCGGTAGCCAAGCGTCAGCGGACCATCGGCGGCAGAGACACCTTCGATGCGCACATTGGTCGCCTCGAATACGTCGCTGGTTACAGTCCCATCAATAAGGTTCATCGCCGGATTGCCGATGAAACTGGCCACAAATGTATTCGCCGGATGTTCATAGATTTCCGTCGGGCTTCCGACCTGCTGTACGATGCCTTTTTCCATAACCACGACCCGGTCGGCGAGCGTCATCGCCTCGATCTGGTCGTGGGTCACATAGATCGTGGTCACCGCCAACTCGTGGCTGAGATTCTTAATTTGCGCCCGCGTTGAAACCCGCAACTTGGCGTCCAGATTTGATAGCGGTTCGTCCATCAAGAAAACATTCGGTTCACGTACGATGGCGCGGGCAAGTGCAACCCTTTGACGTTGCCCACCCGAAAGCTCTGCTGGGCGTCGATGCATGAACTCATCCAACTCAACCATCGCGCTGGCGCGCTTAACTTTCTCGTCATGCGTGGATGGATCAACGCCACGAACCTTCAGCGGAAAGCGAATGTTCTCATAAACACTCATATTCGGATAGAGCGCGTAGGACTGGAAAACCATCGCGACATCCCGATCCTTCGGTTCAAGGTCGTTCACGACTTTCCCGTCGATCAAGATCTCGCCTTCGGTGGCATCTTCAAGTCCAGCTATCATACGCATTGTCGTGGTTTTGCCGCAGCCTGATGGCCCTAAAAGCACCAGAAATTCCTTGTCCGCTATCGTGAGATCAAAGTTGTCGACACCCACAAAACTGCCCCAACGTTTGGACAGATTGCGAAGTTGAATTTCGGCCATTGTTTCTCCCTCTTCGGAATCGCTTGCATACGATTGCAACGACCGTAAACCGCCTCGTTTCTATAATTCAATAAATTTCTTGCACACGAATGCAAAAATTTCACTTTTCCTATTTTGAAACTACGCTTAACCATTCGTTAGAGGTAAAAAGCACTGTTACAAATAGGATTTTGAAGAAATGAGCGACCTTTTGCAATCCGCGAAACATATTATCCGTTCATACTATAACGAGCTGGATCATACGAGCGGAGGAGAGTGTTGCTCGATTTTGGATAAATATACCAGTGCTTCTTATCTCTGGCGTGGCTTTCATCCCTTTGATGAAATGAGGGAGAGGCATGAAATTGCAGATCGGTTTTGGAGTCCTTTGAAGACGTCTCTTACCTCCCTACAGCGACGCATGGACATTTTCATGGCTGGCCATAATTCCCTCGGCGAAACAAATGATGTGTGGGTAGTGTCTATGGGCCATCTCATGGGGCTTTTTGACAGCCCTTGGCTTGGTATCCGCGCAACGGGTAAAATGGCCTTTTTACGCTATTGCGAATTTAATTGTGTGCGCGACGGTGAGATCACCGAGACTGCAATGTATTTTGATATTCCTCATCTGATGGTGCAGGCGGGTTTACAGCCATTTCCACCACAAACGGCTACGCATTTGGTGCAACCTGGTCCTGCTACAAAAGATGGATTGTTGTATGGGGGGCAAGAGGAACATGAGGGGCAAAAGACACTTGCGCTGATCAATCAGATGATTTCCGATCTTGGGCAGTGGGACAGTGGCCTATCGCTTGTGGCGGAGCTGCGTCAAACTTGGGCCGAAGATATGATTTGGTGGGGACCTGAAGGGATTGGAGCGACTTACACTATCCCACGC
>WTIQ01000448.1:0-4772 GCA_011525185.1 Paracoccaceae bacterium
TCCGCCGAGATCCGTATCAGAACGGTCTACTCCCATTGAAACGACATCAGAGAGGGGCGATGCGCGCAAAAGTAATACATTTCGCACCCTCTGCATGGTCCAATTTTTATTCTTTCCAACCCTGATGACCGTCCCAACCCACATGGCCGTGCATGGCATGGATCTTGGCCTTACGACGTCAAACGCGGCGCTGCTCTTGAGTGTTATGGGCGGCTCTAGCATCGCGGGGCGGCTCCTCATTGGTTTACAGCTCGATCGCATGGGCAGCAAAAGCGCCTATGCCCTTTGTTTTGCCTCAATCATCCTAAGCCTCTTGGGTCTTTTGGTTTTGCGCGAACCGAGTTATCTCTTTTCCCTTATGGTGCTCTACGGATTTGGGCATGGGGGATTATTTGCCGTCGTATCACCCACTGTGGCGAGCTATTTTGGCATGCGCGAGCACGGCGCTCTCTTTGGCACCATCATCTTTTTTGGTACGATAAGCGGTGCGATTGGGCCGATCTTGGCAGGCTACGCTTTTGATACGCTGGGCACGTATTCACCAGCTTTTTTAACGCTGGCAATCATGCTGACGATCAGCCTTTTGCTTGTCCTCACGCTGCCCAAGCCTGCGCAATCATCAGTGCAAGGATAGTTCAGGCCTTTTTCGGCGTCGGGCGTTTGTCGAAAGCGGGAAGTCCCTCTGCAATATGGTGATAAGGTTGCATATCACAGGTAAAAATAGCGACTTGCGGGCTGAAAAAGCTCTGATCGTCAAAGGTCCCTGCCTTTACGATCATCGAGTTGGGGCGTGCTGGGCTTCTGCTCCCAATCCCCGTCCCGCAATTTGAACAAAAATGCCGAACCACAGGCCTCTCAAGGTCGCTTCGGGCAAATGTCGCGGCTTCACCTTTGGTGTAGCTAAAATCATTCTCGCCAAAGATGGCCGCCACATTGGGATTACCCCCCGTGATGTACTGACACTCGCGGCAATGACACTGAAGCGTTGCCTCAAGAGGTCCGTCAATTTCGTAGCGCAATTGACCACAATAACATCCGCCAGTCGCTTTCATCTCATTCTCCCCAGATTATTATAATGAGGCTAGCCGATAAAATCGGCTTTGGCGAGAGTGCAATCGACTTTGTATTAAGCGGTGGGGTTCAGCTTATCCTGCGTTTTGGTCTCAAAATCGCTTGCATCATGACGCTCGTGAAGTTGTGTTTCTGGACGGCCCGCAACTCGATTGACCATGCGACCGCGTTTTACCGCGGGTCGATCCTTAAGCTCTTTTGACCAACGCAGCACATGGGTATAGCTCTCAACATCCAAAAACTCGCCTGCATCGTATTGGCGGCCCAAAACCAGCTGCCCATACCAAGGCCAAATGGCCATATCCGCAATTGTATATTCATCCCCGATGATAAATTGACGCTTGGCAAGAAGTTTGTCCAAAACATCCAATTGGCGCTTTACCTCCATTGCAAAGCGATTGATGGGGTATTCAAACTTTTCAGGCGCATAGGCATAAAAATGGCCAAAGCCGCCGCCTAGATAAGGAGCGCTTCCCATCTGCCAGAACAGCCATGAGAGCATCTCAGGACGATTTGCGGGATCTTTTGGCAAGAAGATATTAAATTTTTCCGCCAGATACAACATGATGGCGCCAGACTCAAAAACACGAATTGACTGCTCCCCAGAGCGGTCCACGAGGGCCGGAATTTTCGAGTTTGGGTTTATGTCGACAAAGCCGCTGCCAAATTGTGCGCCATTGATGGGCAAGAGCCAACCATCATATTCCGCCCGCTCTTCTCCCGTTGCTAGCATTTCCTCCAAAAGCACAGTGACTTTGACGCCATTTGGGGTGCCTTGGGAATAAAGCTGGAGGGGGTGCTTTCCCACTGGCAACTCAGCATCATGGGTTTTTCCCGATATGGGCCGATTGATTTTTGCAAACGTCCCACCACTCTCGGCATCCCACGTCCAAACTTTCGGGGGCACATAAGCTGAGCTCTCTGTCATTTTCGTAAATCTCTTTTTATTTTCGTGGTTCATTACGGGCCTGTCTGTGACCCTATTAGGAAGTAAATCTAACTTAGGTTATGGTTTTTCAAGCCTAAAGGCAGGATTCATGCGACCTCACGTCATTTAATACATATCAGATAAATAAGAGGTCTTTTCGCGCCTTTATAAAGGGCAGCGTCACTCCCCACGTGGAAATCTTTGGCGTTCTTCTAAGACATTGAGGTCCATATGATTGCGCATGAACCGTTCTGAGGCCTGCTTCAGCGGTTGATAATCCCATGGATAATATTTCCCATTGCGCAAGGCCTCATAGACCAGCAAGCGGCGCGCTTGCGAATGTTGAACGTCTTTTTCGAATTGGGCTAAATCCCACTTTTCCTCGCTCAAGCTGCGAAGGACATGCAAAATATCGGCCTTCTCTGCCTCTTGCGCGAGATTTTGAAGCTCATGCGGATCAGTTTCAAGGTCGAACAATTGCTCCGGATCAAGCCTGCAGCGTGTGTATTTGTATCGCCCCTGCCGCAGCGCGACCATGGGCGCGTAGCTCGCTTCTGCCGCATATTCCATAGCAACAGGGGTTTTACGTCGTGCACCTTTGGTCAAAGGAATAAGACTTTCGCCCTCACTCCAACGGGAAACATGCTCCATAGAAATACCAGCGAGCTCGCATAAGGTCGGGCAAATATCAATTGTGCTCACAGGATCAGAGACAGTTTGAGGCATGAGAGTGGGCGACGAGAGCAGCATCGGCACCCGCGCCGACCCTTCAAAAAAGCTCATCTTGAACCAAAGCCCCCGTTCGCCCAGCATGTCGCCATGATCAGAGACAAAAATAACCACGGCCTCTTGGCGAGTGGTCTCTAGCGCCTCTATAAGCTCTCCGATTTTATCATCAATGTAGGAGATGTTGGCAAAATAAGCCCGCCGCGCCCGTTTGATGTCAGTCTCAGATATGTCATACTTACGCCAATCATTTGCATCAAAAATACGTTTTGAATGTGCATCGTGATCCTCGTAAGAAATCTCAGGAACTTCGGGTAAAAGATGATCGCAATCCTCATAGAGATCCCAGTATTTTTGGCGGGCAACATAAGGATCATGGGGATGCGTAAAGCTCACCGTCAAGCACCACGGGCGCGGATCATGTTGACGTGAGAGGTCATAAATTTTGCGGCGCGCTTCATACGCGACTTCATCATCATATTCCATCTGGTTGGTGATTTCCGCAACCCCCGCTCCAGTGACCGAGCCCATATTATGATACCACCAGTCAATGCGTTCACCTGCTTTGCGATAATCAGGCGTCCAGCCAAAGTCTGGCGGGTAAATATCAGTGCTCAAGCGCTCTTCAAAACCGTGTAGTTGATCTGGCCCCACAAAATGCATCTTACCAGCCAGAGAGGTTTGATAACCAGCGCGCCGTAAATGATGCGCATAAGTCGGAAGGCTTGAGGGAAACTCCGCAGCATTGTCATAAACACCCGTCGCAGAAGGCAATTGCCCCGACATAAAAGAGGCACGCCCTGGCGCACACAAAGGTGATGCACTATAGCAATTTTGGAAACGAACTGAGCGCTTGGCCAGTCGTTTAAGATGGGGGATATGCAGCCACTCCGCTGGACCGTCGGGAAACAACGTACCATTCAGTTGATCGACCATCAGGATCAAGATATTTGGCCCCATAATATCTCATACCTCGCTTGTCATTTGGTTTCAAAGACGCTGAAACCTTTATTCTTGTTACACAAAACGTTTCAACGTTATCGCTGCAGTGGTGTTGGCCTCTCTTGATGCAAACATCAAGAAAAATCATTAGCGAATATTCTACTTCGCTCGGCCAAAGCATATGAATCATTACTGGACCCAGATCAAAAACTTGTGTCACTCAACGGTTTGTTCACCAGTGCAGCCCTATCTTTATGCTGCCCAGATACACTAAACACGCGTCATGAGGCATTTTATTGCCCTTCTGTCTCGAATTGTTTAGGAAGCACCAAATGCAATTAGGGACTACTGATGAAAGTACTGATTACAGGAGCTGCTGGTTTTATCGGAGCAAAAGCAACAGAGACTTTCTTGGCAGCAGGACACAGCATCATTGGGGTCGATAACCTAAACGCGTACTATGATCCCAGCTTGAAGCAAGCCCGCCTGTCTCGATTACAAAACAACAGCGCTTTCCAGTTTTCGCACGCAAGCATAGAAGACAAAAACGTCATAAGATCCCTCTTTGAAACCCACCAATTCGATACTGTTCTGCATCTTGCAGCGCAAGCTGGCGTGCGTCACTCTATTGAAAATCCTCGCAGCTATGTGAGCAGTAATCTCATCGGCACTTTTGAACTGTTGGAAGCTGCACGGCATAACCCTCCGCAGCATATGCTTTTGGCCTCGACCTCTTCCGTATATGGCGCTAACGCAGAAATGCCCTATCAGGAGACCCAAAGGGCGGATCATCAAATGTCATTCTATGCCGCGACAAAGAAAGCCACAGAAGGGATGGCGCATTCTTATTCGCATATTTATAACTTACCGATCACAATGTTTCGCTTTTTCACAGTATATGGCCCGTGGGGGCGCCCCGATATGGCACCTATGAAATTTGCTAAACGCATTTTGGCAGGTACACCGATTGATGTGTACAATCATGGAAATATGAAACGTGATTTCACCTATATTGATGATTTGGTCCATGCTTTGCATTTACTCCTCACGGTGGCCCCAACCTCTACTTCAGTTTCAGACGAGTTCGACAGCCTGTCTCCTATGG
>WTIQ01000448.1:4782-13141 GCA_011525185.1 Paracoccaceae bacterium
GTCTCCTGTGGCCCCATTTCGAGTGCTAAATATCGGCAACAATTCACCTGTGGCCTTGATGGACTTCATCTCCGCTCTGGAGACAGCGCTTGGAAAGACTGCTGTCTACAATATGATGGACATCCAAGCAGGCGATGTTCCCGCAACCTGGGCGGATACCCGCCTTCTGACCAAATTAACAGGCTATGCCCCGCAAACCAAAATCCAAACTGGCGTGAATTCATTTGTAAATTGGTATCAAGACTATTATCGCAAAGTTTAAATCACAGAATGGGAAACCATTAACTTATGAGCGATGATCACACCGAAGCACTAAACGCCGCCGCCCGTGTTCTCAACATAGAGGCGGAGGCATTGAGCGAACTCTCGCGGAATCTCCCCAAGGACTTCGCGGCGCTTTGTGATGCGATCTTGGCATGCAAAGGACGGGTCATTGTGGCAGGTATTGGTAAATCTGGCCATATCGCACGTAAAATTTCGGCGACCTTGGCAAGTACGGGAACACCGTCGTATTTTCTTCACCCGACTGAGGCCAGTCATGGGGACATGGGCATCATCGTCGAAGGGGATATTTGCATCCTGATTTCCAATTCGGGTGAAACCGCTGAGTTGCGCGATGTGATGGCCTATCTGCGACGCTTCGCCATCCCAATGGCCGCTATATCTTCGAGAGCTGAGAGTAGCCTCATCAAAGCGGCGGATTTTGCACTTCTTCTTCCAGATGCTCCTGAGGCTTGCGCCATAGGTATGGTTCCCACCACATCAACAACGATGGCCTTGGCACTCGGGGATGCACTGGCCGTCGCGCTTATGCATCGCCGCGACTTTAAGGCAGATCAATTTCAAGTTTTCCATCCTGGTGGGAAATTGGGGGCGCAACTTACCAAGGTATCCGATTTGATGCATGGGTTAGAGCGTTTTCCCTCTGTTGATGCAGAGACCCCAATGCAAGACGCCCTGATCGAGATGACCTCAAAGGGCTTTGGCATTGCGGTTGTTGTGAGCGAGGGGACGGTAAAAGGTGTGATTACCGATGGTGATTTACGGCGCCATATGCATCACCTGATGGAAAAATCAGCTGGGGATATTGCAAGCTGTGATCCGATCACTGTTCCCAAAGAGGCTTTTGCCGCTGATGCCCTGCGCATTATGAACAACAATAAAATCAGCGTTCTTATCGTCGCTAATGAGAGAGCTCAGGCCCAAGGTATTTTGCATATCCATGATCTTTTACGCGCAGGTGTTGCATGAGCACAGTGATCATTATCCCCGCCCGTTATGCGTCGAGCCGCTACCCAGGCAAGCCCCTTGCGATGCTGCATCAGCCAACGGGCGAGACAATGAGCCTTATCGAGATGAGCTACAAAACAGCCTGTCAGGTCAAGGGTGTCGATAACGTCTTTGTCGCGACAGACGATCTGCGCATTAAAGAAGCAGCAGAGGCCTTCGGCGCATCGGTGATTATGACATCAGACACCTGCAAAAATGGGACAGAGCGCTGCGCAGAGGCGCTTGCCGTGGCAGAGCTTGAGGCAAATCTCATCATCAATTTGCAAGGGGACGCGCCGCTGACCCCGCCTTGGTTTGTCGAAGAGCTCATCGCCGCACTAAACACAGATCAGAGCGCTGAGATGGCAACGCCTGTTTTGCAAGTGGATGCAGAGACCTACAGCCATTTCCGCCAAGACAGACTAAACAACCGCGTCGGCGGAACAACGGCCATTTTCGATCGCGACCGCTACGCCCTCTATTTTTCAAAGGAAGTGCTTCCATTTCTTGATATTTCAAAATTGCACGATCCGCAGAATATTCCTGTTTATCATCATGTGGGTGTATATGCCTATCGACCTGATGCGCTCAAAACCTACATGAGCTTGCCTGAAGGACCGCTTGAGCAGCTAGAGGGCTTAGAACAGCTGAGATTTCTCGAAAATGGGCATAAGGTCAAATGTGTAGAGGTCGATGCAAAGGGGCGCATTTTTTGGGAGCTGAACAATCCAGAGGATGTTGAACGCATCGAAAACGCAATGAGGAGCATGGCATGAGTGCAAAGACGATCTATGTTCGAGATATTGCTTTTGGTGCGGATCACCCGATTTCATTCATCACGGGTCCATGCCAATTGGAAAGCCGCGATCACGCCATGATGATGGCCGAAAATCTAAGCGAGCTCTTCACCAAAATCGGCGCGCGTTTCATTTTCAAATCCAGTTATGACAAAGCCAATCGCTCCTCTATATCGTCTGCGCGTGGCATTGGAATGGAAGAAGGGTTACGTATCCTGCAAGATATCTCAAAAAGCTTTGGCTGCCCTGTGATCACGGATGTGCATGAGGCATCGCACTGCGCTATCGCCGCAGAGGCTGTCGATATTTTGCAAATCCCCGCTTTCCTCTCTCGCCAGACCGATCTTTTGCTGGCCGCTGGAAACACAGGCAAACCCATTAACGTGAAAAAGGGACAGTTTTTAGCGCCATGGGACATGTGGAACGTGGCGGAAAAAATCGCCAGCACTGGCAATCAAAACATTCTGCTCTGCGAGCGGGGCACCTCTTTTGGTTATAACACATTGGTCAATGATTTTAGGGGCTTAGAGACCATGGCCGAGACGGGATACCCTGTCATTTTTGACGCTACGCATTCGGTTCAACAGCCCAGCGGACGGGGCAACACCTCAGGGGGGGAGCGCAAATTTGTGGCAGGTCTTGCGCGCGCGGCCTGCGCGATGGGGGTGAGTGGCCTCTTTATCGAAACCCATCAGGACCCGGACAATGCGCCTTGCGATGGGCCCAATATGATCCCTCTGCATGAGATGGAGCGCTTGATGCAAGAGCTTATGCGCTTTGATGCTTTAAGAAAGGGGCTCTAGGCATCACGCCAGAGACGGTAACCAGAGGACAATTCCAGGGAAGGCCACAAGCAAGGCGATTGTTATCCCATCGGCAATAAAGAACGGTGTCACTCCTTTGAACACATCCTGAACGCTCAAATCATCGCGCACCCCTGCAACCACAAAACAATTTAGACCAATCGGGGGTGTTATAAGACAAAATTCGGCCATTTTGACGACCAAAATCCCAAACCAAATCGCGCACATCGTCCCAGACATGCCAAACGCGCTATCTGCAGCCGAGACAAATTCTCCTCCGTTGAGCGCCATCACAGCGGGATAGACCACAGGGAGCGTCAACAAGAGCATCCCAATCGCATCCATGAACATTCCCAAAACCGCATAGGCAAGTAGGATGCAAATGAGGATCAAAAGGGGTGCCATGTCTAGCGAGGTGAGCCAATCAGAAAAGGCATCTGGCAGTTTTGCAAAGCCTAAAAAGCGCACATAGATCAAAACCCCCCAGATGATTGTGAAAATCATCACAGTGAGTTTTGCCGTCTCTAGCAAGGCTTCTTTCAATTGTTGGAGCCGCATGCCGCGATAAAGTGCCATAACGAATACGATAAAGGCGCCAACCGCTCCACCCTCGGTGGGAGTGCCCCAAGCATCTCCAAAGGGATTGTAGACAAAGAAAATGATGATCACCACCACCGCAATAATGGGCAAAGCGGGGGGAAGACTCTCAAAGCGCTCCTTCCACGTGAAGCCCCCAACTGGTGGGCCGACAGACTTAAAGACCACTGCAATGCCAACGATTAAACACCCATATACCACAGCGGAAAAGGCACCAGGTACGAAGCCCGCCAAGAGGAGTTTGCCCACATCTTGTTCAACAATAATGGCATAAATCACCAAAATCGCCGAAGGGGGGATCAGCGAGGCCAAAGTGCCCCCCGCTGCCACAACGCCCGCCGCAAACTGTTTGTTGTACCCAATTTTCAGCATCTCGGGGATCGCAATTCGGGCAAAGACCGCAGCCGTTGCAACCGATGCGCCCGAAACAGCAGCAAAGCCGGCAGTGGCAAAGACGGTCGAGACGGCAAGCCCGCCTGGCACCCAGGCAATCCATCGTTTTGCGGCCTCAAACAACGCCATTGTGAGACGGGCATAATAGGCAAGATAGCCAATCATGATGAAGACTGGAATGAGGCTCAGAACCTGCGCGCTAACTTTCGAATGGGGCGTTAGTCCTGCCACTTTGACGCTGATTTGCACCGCCTTCCAAAATCGGTTTGGATCATAGTCAAAGCCATTCCAACGCAACCAGACCAAGCCCACAAAGCCCGCAAGACCCGCTGCAAAAGCAACACGCATACCTAGGACGACCATAACCAACATGCCGCCGCTCACCCAAAGGCCGATTGTTACACTATCCATATCAATCTGCCCCTTCTAAGGAGCGCGCCTCAAGCTCTGCTTGTTCCGCCACGGTGAGGTTTAAGGGGACAGCGACAGGCTGTTCTAAACCAAGGAGTAAGGCACGACCATATCCAACGGCCTGCAAGCACAATCGCAGAGCCAAGACGCCAAAGGCTATCGGAACAACCAGTTTGGATGGCCAAATAGGAAGGCCAATATCCACAGAGCTGTCACGGCTGCAAAAGGGACGTGCGCAATCAAAGGAGCGTTCAAAATGTTCCCATGCCCCCCAAGTGAGCGCCGTGATCAAGAGCAAAATGAGCAGGACAGAGATCAACTCAAAGAGCCACAAAATGCGCCCCTTGAGCGCTGAGACAAGCATATCCATGCGAATATGCGTCCCGTCCCGCTGCACATAGGAAACGCCCATGATCGCAATAATGGGCATGGCGGCTTCGATATAATCCACATAGCCAGCAAGCGGCGAGGCGAAGAATTTTCGCCCCGTGACTGAATAGACCGCAAGAAACATGAGGGAGAAGATTGCCAGCCCGCTGAGCAAAGCGCAGAAACGTTCGAGCGGCAGTAAAGCGCGGTCTAATCTACTGAGGAGGCTTGAATCTTCTAAAACTGCGGCTGACCCTGCCATACTATGCGCCTCCCTTTATAATCGGTAAACAAAATAATCGATAATATAGGACCGCCCAGAATTGGACGGTCCATTTTTAACCTTAGTTTGAAGCTTTGGCCGACGCCAAAGTTGCTTGAACAAGATCGTACAGCTCTTGGCCGGGCAGTCCTTGTGCCTCCATATCTGCAATCCACTTGTCGCGGATTGGGTCGGCTGCTTTTGCACGGAATTCGGCGATCACGTCTTCCGCAATTTCTACCTTCTTAACACCTTTTTCTGCCAAAACGGCATCCCAGCGGTCCAGCAACTTGCCGTAGTTCTCTAGATAATGCTCTAGGGCTTCGGGCACTGAGCTGTCTAATGCGGCGCGATGCTCATCTGAGAGCGCCTCATACGCATCGATGTTCACCACAACGGGGCAATTCACTGTTCCGGGGTTCAGGTTTGCAGTCCACCAATCGGCCTGATTGATCGTTCCAAAAGAGAGATGGGCATGCTGAGCAAAGGCGACTGTGTCAACAACACCAGATTCCATCGCCTGATAAGCTTCTGTTGCCGTCACCGAAGTCGGCACACCGCCAACGGATTTGAACGCTTGACCAAGACCACCAGTCGCTCGCACGCGCATGCCGTCAAAATCTGCCAGTGTATCACGCGGCTCGCCCGTTCCCACGAGATTATACTGGGGCATGGGAGAGGTCATCAACAGCTTCGCATTCCACTGCGCCATTTCTTCGCTTGCAGCTGGATGCGCGTAGACTGCATTTGAAATTGCAACCTCTTGCTCCAGCGTTTCTACGCCCAAGAACGGCAATTCAAGAACGGTCACAACGCGGTTTTTATCACGGTGATAGCCAGCACAAAACTGAGCCATTTCAAATGCGCCGATGCTGATACCGTCAAGGTTTTCTTTGTTCTTTGACAAGCCACCGTAGCTGATATTGAGCGTAAACTCTCCATTGGTTTTCTGATCCAGTAACTCGCCAAGCTTTTCAATATGCTCGGTGAAAGCACGGCGTTTTCCCCACACAGAAACATTCCATTCCTCGGCCATGGCTTCTGTCGCCAATCCAGCTGACAAAGCAATAACAGTTGCTTTGGCAAATACGTTTTTCATCGACTGATTACTCCCATTTTGATTTTTTTTGTGGCTATATCCACATGCTTTAAGTTCAATTTAGTGCACTAAGAAATGAGTTTATTCTGTGTAAAGTCAAGACATAACACCGCTAGCGCCGAACCTAGGCGTGCATTAGCAGGCCTAGGCAACAATTTAAAGTTTTTTTTGCGCAATACTATCCATGCGTGTCCAATATTCAGAAAATTCGGGATAGTTCCAAGTCATGCGATAATGCCGAGACGTAAGCTTTTGCCCCTGCTTCATGTCTTTGACAAGCGATGGTTTCAAGACATGCCCTGAAAACGTCAGGGCCACCTGCGAGGCTCTGCGTCTTTTGACCCAAGGCAGTTTTCCAAGCTTTTGAGTCATGTCAAAAAATGGGGTCATATATTCGGTGGTAAATTTTATGGCCAAGTGTTTTGGAAACACCCTCACACGGTCACGCGCATGGTAGCTTATAAATCGCTCATCTGTTTTGCAAATACGATCAAGCGGCCATTTATGCGTGATGCCACGCCATCGCACATAGGAAAATTCTTTTTTAAAGTCATCGATAAGCCCCACGAAATCACGAGGATAAAAGGCCAGCATTGGGCTATTGCCGTAGTAAAAGTAATTTCTCACAAAAATGCGGGGCAGACCAATGAACCGCCAAAAAGGAATAAAGTGCCCGCGGCTCATATACATGCCCCCCGTGGTCTCGAGAGGCGCAACCAACTTGGCCACATCACCTAAAATCATGGTGTCCAAATCAAAAAACAAGGTCGGTAAATCCGGATCGAGAAGCCCCTCATGAAACATGGAAAGTTTAAGGCGACACCCTTTTTTCAAGGCCTCAAACCAATCCCCCCAATCAGGAAAAGGGTGGGTAACAATATCTTCTAAAAGGCCGCTGGCATCATCGGTAATGCAAACACATTTCACGTCACGTGAACATAACTTACGGATTTCAAGGAAGGTATTATTTACATGGGTTGCGGAATAACGATCTCCCCACTTCACAAAAACAACTTGTATCATTTTATTATCCGTAACCCCGACTTTTTGCTCAGTATATGCCTGAAGCGTCACAGTTCGCTTTGCAAGGTAATGCTTTTGATACTCAGAGATAGGAACACTGTAAAGCAACCTCCTCTGGACTTTCTTATACTCCGCTTATGCGCCGTCTTAATCGTCTGTCAAAGTCTTACAGGTGCATACACAGTTTTTACGCCTTAACCCTAAGAGCTCGGTCACGTGCCCATTCATCAAGTTATTATTATCATTTTGCAATTTTCAAGAAGACCCGATTTAAAATCATCTTGCATAATGTGAGGCATACCTGCGGCATATGTCTACGATGATCCTGCCCGCTGCCCCAAAAATATACCAAAAGACTACAAACTATACCTTCGCCCAGTAAAATACGTTATTTTTCTGTATATTATGGATATTAGCTAGAAAATCGGTATGGCTCCTCTGTTCCTTGAACACACGTACCGATTATGTCGAGTGGACCAGCGGAGTCGCAGTTGAACATATGAGCTATGACTCCGCCCAAAAGAGCGCTTGGAATACTAAAATGGTACCTAATGTAGATCAAATTGATACTCATAACGGAAATGAAAAACTCAACGTATTGATCGCTGATGACCATGAGCTCATTCTAGACATTGCACGCATGTATTTGGACCAACAGCCAGACATGAGTGTGACAACGGCGATGACCTTTGGCGAAGCGATGGAGCGTTTTGAGGAACGCGGTGGATTTAGCGTCATTTTGCTTGATTATAACATGCCAGGAATGAACGGCTTGGATGGCTTAAAGAAAATGATAGAAGCCGCCGAGGGCACACCTGTCGCAATCATAACTGGGAATGCGTCACGAAACCTGATGAATGATGTGCTAGAAGCGGGCGGGAAAGGGATCATTTCAAAGTCTAGCCCCGTAAAATCCCTCGCAAATTCGATTAGGTTCATAAATTCGGGCGAAGTATATATGCCGCTTCATCTGATGCATGAAGAGTCGCCCAAAATGAACAAGGACAACGGTATTTTGAGCGGACGAGAGATGACAGTCCTAGGGTACCTTGGCGAAGGTAAGAAGAACCGCCAAATTGCAACTGCACTGGGCCTGTCTGAGGGCACAGTAAAAATGCATGTCATGTCGATCTGTAAAAAACTCGATGCAACAAACCGCACCCATGCTGTGATCAACGCCCGCGACACGGGTCTATTGTAAGGCGCTGCTGCAATCACAGCGCCTTTGACGTTTCACTTAAGATCAAGCGTCTGGGCCAAATGATCAATGATCGTTTTATGAATTTTAGAGCGGTCTGCTCCAACGGGATCCGTGCACACTGGATCATCCTTCTCC
>WTIQ01000439.1 GCA_011525185.1 Paracoccaceae bacterium
CTCAAACATGGCGCCATTGGTTTTCCTGCAGAGACAACACTCAGAGGTCATGAGTTTCACTACACAACAATTATAAAGGAAGGCGATCAGCCCCTTGCCCAAGTGCTTGATGCCGATGGCAATCCAGTGCCGGAAACGGGCGCCGTGTCAGGTCATGTGACAGGCACCTTTTTTCATATGATTTCGAGAGTGCCCTAAGCTATGGTTGGTTTTGTCAGTTTTGTTGGATCAGGTCCAGGGGATCCAGATTTGCTCACGCTCAAGGCGGTTAACCGTCTGAAAACAGCCGATGTTGTTCTTTTTGATGATCTTTCCTCAGGTCCGATCCTTGATTACGTGTCAAGCAGTGCGGATTTGTTGGGTGTTGGCAAACGTGCAGGTCGTGCCTCTCCCAAACAAGATCATGTCAGTCAATTGCTGGTTGATTATGCCTCTGAAAATGTCAAAGTTGTGCGCCTAAAATCGGGTGATCCTGCCATATTCGGACGATTGGAGGAAGAGCTTACAGCGCTCAGGGCACATAAAATTCCGTTTGAAATTATTCCAGGCGTGACGGCTGGAAGTGCAGCAGCGGCGGCGGCAAATATTCCACTCACCCGACGATTGGCAGCGCGCCGCGTGCAATTCTTTACAGGACATGATATTGCAGGCACGCTACCTGAGGATTTAAACATCAAAGCGCTATGCGATCCGACATGTACCAGCGTCATTTACATGCCCAAACGAACCTTTCCTAAATTGGCTCAGCTGTTAATTTCGCATGGCCTTGACCCGAACACACCTGCTCTTTTGGCTGAAAGTGTGTCTTTGTCAACGCAAGAGCTCAAACACGGAACGCTCGCTTCACTTGCACAAGATCTGACGAATGAGATTACAACTGCACCAGGCGTTATCCTTTTGGGGCCGCTTTCTGATACACCTCAACTCTGAGGAATGTCGGCCTTGGGTTTTATATGTCGCGTTTTATCTTGACCCCAAACCTTCACCTGCTTAACTGGTCGTGTTGAGGTGCCCGAATGGTAACGTGAGGGTGAAACGGGAAGTTGGTGCGCGCCAGAGCTTAAGATGCAAGTCCAACACTGCCCCCGCAACGGTAGACAGGCGGCAAAGCCCATTGCTAAAACGCTTGTAAGTCCGGAGACCGGCCTGCAACAGTTCGATCAGGGTGAGCAATCATCCCAGCACTACCAACAAGACCCACGGGGAAGTGGGAGAAGGAACAATACATGCATGTAGAACCCGGAATAGTTCACGGTGCCAAAATGGCACTGAGCTTTGCAACCGCCGCTGGCGCTGGCACTTATGCCCTCAAATTGGCCTTTGACGGTCTGAAAGATAAGGGTATCGCAAGCTTTGCGTCGCGCACCCTTTTGGCAATGGCCAGCACATTTACATTCTTTCAGGTTCTGCCGCATTTTCCTGTTGGCGTGTCCGAAGTTCATTTTATCCTCGGCTCAACGCTCTTTTTGATTTTCGGCGTCGCACCTGCGGCCTTTGGCTTAGCACTGGGACTTTTGCTTCAGGGTATGCTTTTCGCGCCGACTGATCTGCCAATGTATTTCGTGAATGTAACGACGCTTTTGGTACCTCTCTTTGTCGTCTCGGCTTTGGCCAAAAAGATCATCGCGCCAAATACCGCTTATGTAGACCTAACCTACAAACAGGCGCTGAAACTGTCGACCGCCTATCAAGCTGGCATCGTGAGCTGGGTCGCGTTTTGGGTGCTTTATGGTCAAGGATTTGGTGCAGAGGTGCTTGCCTCTGTTGGAAGCTTTGGGCTTGCCTATATGATGGTGATACTCATTGAGCCTATCGCGGACCTTGCGATCTTGAAACTTGCAAAAACAGCCCGCGGTTTGGAAGGCTCTGGCTTGGTTAATCAGCGCGTCTACCAAGCCTGATCTCGCCTCCGATAAATTGAACATTCTAACGCTCCTGCTAATCTTAGTGAGGGGCGTTTTTCATGGATGAGGAGCTGTTTCGTGTTTCAACTTGATCTCGTTGGTATCGGGATGGGCAATCCTGATCACCTTACACAAGCCGCCATCACAGCCCTGCAAAGCGCTGATCTGATCCTCGTCCCTCATAAAGGGGAGAGCAAAACACTCTTGTCCGATTTGCGCATGGCAATTTGCCAAAAATACCTTGGCTCAACTTCACATGTTATCGGCTTTGAGCAGCCACCACGCGATCCCAAAATTGCCGATTATCTGACCCGCGTTGAGGCTTGGCACGATGGGACTGCACAGATATGGAGCTCACTTTTAAAAGAGCATTTACCCAAAGGCGGACGCGCTGCTCTTCTCATTTGGGGGGACCCGTCGCTTTACGACAGCTCCTTGCGCATTGCTGATCGTCTGCAAACCCGCTTCGATCAGATCGACGTTTCGGTTTACCCCGGCCTAACCGCGATCCAATTGCTCACAGCCGCTCACCGTATCCGACTTAATACGCTTGGAGCACCCGTTATGATCTCAACAGGCCGCCAACTGGTCAAAAACGGTTTCCCAAATGAATCTGATACATTGGTCGTTATGTTGGATGGTGAATTGGCCTTTCAAACTCTTGCGCCAGATCCGTTTGATATCTGGTGGGGCGCTTATCTTGGTATGAAAGAGGAAATTCTTATCAAAGGGCGCCTTAAAGACGTATCAGCTCTCATATCTGAGCAGCGTGTCAAAGCGCGTCAAAAATATGGATGGATCATGGACACGTATCTTTTGCGCCGCGTTTTGACCAGTGATCATTAAGATCAAAAATAGCTATATTTTCCTTCTCACTCTCTCAAGATTGAAGACATCTTTTTCCCCTTGGCCAATTCATCCACCAATTTGTCAAGATACCTGATCTCTTGCATTAAAGGATCTTTAATCTCTTCCACGCGCACACCACATATAACACCCGTGATTGCCCGCCGTTTCTCATTCAGATTTGGGGCATTTTCAAAAAACATACGGAAACTGTCACCCGCATCAAGGCGTTGCATAACTTGCTCAACACTATAGCCCGTTAGCCATGTCATAATGCGATGCAAATCGTCCTGCGAATGTCCCTTTTTTTCTACCTTGTTCACGTAATGAGGATATACATCCGAAACGCTCATCTCAAAAATTTTGTGATTTTTCATGACTTAATTCTCAACACTAACTTTTCCCTTCAGAGTAGGCAGCTTAGGCCAAAACGTACAGAAATAATCAATCCTAAAATTTTGCTCTGGCAGAGCTTATTCGAGCCTAATGCAGCGCAAACCCGTATTTAGACCGCATCGCCACAGTTATTTTTTGAAAAGGTCTATTCTTTTCAATATCATAGGCCATCAATACAAATCACTTCTCCTGTCTTTCAAATGCTAAATAGATTTTCGAACACTTTTCAATTCATCTTTAGAT
>WTIQ01000333.1 GCA_011525185.1 Paracoccaceae bacterium
TCACGTCCTTCAATTTCTTTGGGCGCGGTTAGCCACGCTGGAACCAATTAACCCGCTCTATCTTATTCAGTCCAAGCAAATTTAAACCGCAAAGCGTGTACACATATTAATGCAGCACGCTATACGAGCAATTACACCATGGATGTGATGAGCCGCACAACCCTTGCGACAGTTAGACATGAAAATGGGGTCCACATACTTGGCCAAATGGTCCAAATCGGTAACGCGCGGTTGACCAAGACACCAATCCTATTTGAATATGTTAGCATGAGCGCAATGGGGTCCAGTGCGCAGCAATAGATCAACGCGGAGCGTATGAATTCAGGATGGGCAAAAAGGTAAATAATAATGCGTGGTTCTATCTACTGCCCGCGGCCCTTATGCTCTGCACCATTGGTTTTCCTCCTCTTTGCTCTGCCCCTAACCACCCCTTTGTACGCGTTGACGGTTGAAGCTCTTAATCAATCCTTTTTTGCTGCAATCGTGTCAGCCCATATAGACTGAGTTGTTACAATAAGTGCAATTTTTGCCAAAGCATTGATTAGGTGCTTTCACATTATTTCCTCCCAAATAAGGTTATCATTTATGTTATTTTTACCAGCCTCCCCTGACACCTTAAACATTCATATGAAAATTATGGGGTATCAACTAATTTTTTAGTATTTTATTCACAGTAAACCTGAGTTCATTCGCGAAATATACATTTTCAATTAAGTTCCAATAGTTGAACAGAGAATTTACAGCAATAGAGGCCCTTAGCAGAATAGAAAAAGAGTGGTTGTCAGTGTTTCTCAAATGAAATACGATTTTCATTTGAACATGACTGAGGATCAATGCTGAACGAGCGACAAGACCATATACTTGAACAGCTGAAACGTGTCGGAAGCGTGCAAGTGGACGACCTGGCAGCGCTATTTGACGTGACCACGCAGACCATCAGACGGGATCTAAGTGAGCTGTGTGAGCGGGGACTTGCAGCGCGTATCCACGGTGGCGCGCGGCGCAGCGTTAGCACATCGACGGTTGATTACGAAAAGCGACGCCAGCTTGATGTGAGCGCCAAAAGTGGAATTGCAGAGCGCGCTGCTGCACTTATTCCAGAGGGATGTTCGGTTGCGATCAACATTGGCACAACGACCGAGCTGGTAGCTGACGCATTGATATATCACAAAGATTTAACGGTCATCACCAACAATATCAATGTTGTCCATATTTTGCGCACAGCCCGTATGAAGTCGCTGATTATCGTTGGCGGTGAAGTCCGGACCTCAGATGGCGCCATCATCGGCTCTGATGCGCTGGAGGCTTTTAGAAATTACAAAGTGGATTATGCCGTTATTGGCGCCTCTTCGCTTGATGTTGATGGATCTGTCCTTGATTTCGATCAACGCGAAGTCGCAGTTGCCAGAGCGATACTCGAAAATGCGCGAACCCGCATTCTGGTCTGCGATAAATCCAAATTCGACGTTTCTGCACCGCATCGCATCTGCAAGGCATCTGATTTGGATTACATTGTCACCGATGGGACGCCGCCACCCGAGTTTGATGCCTCTTTATCCCTTGGACATACCACCCTCGTCGTGACGGATCATGGTAACCATGACAGCTAGCCCTGAACCATATGACCTCTTTATCATTGGGGGCGGTATCAATGGCGCGGGGATCGCGCGTGATGCTGTCGGGCGCGGCTATAGCGTGGCCCTTGCAGAAATGAATGATTTTGCCTCTGCAACATCATCGTCCTCAACCAAGTTGTTTCACGGAGGGCTTCGCTATCTTGAATTTTTTGAATTCCGTTTGGTACGCGAAGCGCTTATCGAGCGGGAAATTTTGCTCAAGGCTATGCCGCATATTTCTTGGCCCATGCGCTTTGTCCTTCCAGTGCACCCAGACATGCGCTTTGAAAGCGCTACACCGACATCAAGACTGCTCTCTGTGATTATGCCTTGGACGAAAGGGCGGCGGCCTCGATGGCTCATACGCTTGGGCCTCTTCCTCTACGACCACATGGGCGGACGCAAAATCCTCCCGGCCACCTCCTCACTAGATTTGCGATCCGCGCCCGAAGGTGCTCCGCTAGGGGACAGATACCAACACGCTTATGAATATTCAGACTGTTGGGTCGAAGACAGCCGTCTTACCCTTCTCAATATCCGAGATGCACAAGACCGCGGTGCCAAGATTTTTCCACGCACAAAGGTAACATCCGCCACAAATAAAGACGGAATATGGGAAATATCACTGCAAGACAGATTTGGTGAAACCTCGATATGCAGAGCCAAAATGATGGTGAATGCGGGGGGACCTTGGGTTGAGGACGTGATCCAGAATGTTACCCGCCTCAACACACGACAGGGCGTCCGTTTGGTCCGGGGAAGTCATATTGTAACACGGCGTCTTTATGATCATGAGAAATGCTACTTCTTTCAAGGTACCGATGGACGCATTATGTTTACCATTCCATATGAAGAAGATTATACGCTCATCGGAACAACCGACGCCGAGCATTCTGACGTGTCACAAGCACCTGTTTGTAGCGAAGAAGAAGCGACCTATATGATCGACTTCGTCAATAAGTACTTCAAGGCACCTATCACCCGCGACGACGTAGTTTGGACCTATTCGGGTGTGCGGCCGCTTTATGACGATGGAGCCAGCTCGGCAACGGCTGCAACACGCGATTATGTCCTGCGTGTCGACACTTCAGCGGGTGCGCCTGTTCTCAACATTTTTGGCGGCAAGATCACGACCTATCGCAAGCTTGCTGAAAGTGCGCTTGAAGACATCGACACTGTATTCAAGAAGGTGACGAAACCCTGGACCGCTGGCCCTGCCCTTCCAGGCGGCGATGTTACTCTCAAAGGTATCACAGCTCTCGAAACCGCATTGGCCGATCAATTGCCATTTCTCGATCCCTTCACAATAAGGCGTCTGATCCGGCAATATGGCACACAATGCGCCAAGATTTTTTCAGACATTAAGACGGTAGACGATATGGGAGAGGCCTTTGGACATGGCCTCTTTGCCCATGAAGTCAACTGGGCAATATCTAACGAATGGGTCTATGGCGCTGCAGACTTTCTATGGCGACGTTCAAAAATGGGGCTACGCATGAGTAAGGAAGAGGTTGCCGCCCTTGATAACTATATCAAGGCAAAGAATAACACCAAATGCAGGATCACGCGAAATAAGCCTATGACCTCTGCTTAATTAAATTGATCGAAAAACGCCCCGCCCAGTAGCTACACTGGGCCACGCTTGCCTGCCCTGACACAGCTTTCCCTTTTGAAGGAGAGCGGTGTTATGCAAAGGCCCTCCGAAACGTGTCATGTTGTCAAGCCCCCTTTATCTGTGCCAATTTTAAGGTCGTAGTTTCTGGTATTGGT
>WTIQ01000380.1 GCA_011525185.1 Paracoccaceae bacterium
CTTACGTTTTTAGTATAAATAATAGTCAAATCGATAAAATAAATGTAGGCAGGTGCGCTTGTGCGAGTAAAGTTTCATGGGACGCGTGGATCTGTTCCACAGCCGAATAACACGGTTAGATATGGGGGACACACCTCATGTTATGAGGTTGTGACCGATGAGTTTCAGATTATCTTGGACACAGGCACTGGTTTTCAAGATGTGACCATCGACCCAGATCGTATAACGATCATCCTGTATAGCCATTTTCATCATGATCATATTCAGGGCTTGCCTTTTAACTTTGGTATTTTTTCTCAATCAGATGACATCCATATCGCGAGCAGTTTGGCTCAAAAGTCAGCGCTTAGGACGCTTATTCAGACGTATTTCTCTGGAGGGTATTTCCCCATAGATGTGGTTGTCATACTCAAACACCTTAAGTTTGCTAATTTTTCAAGCATAAAAAAATTGATGGCCTCAAGCTCCGTTTTGGAGACCTTTGAGCTTAATCATCCAGCTGGCAGCATGGGGTATTCCATCGAGGGTGATGGCCGTAAAATGGCGTATCTTTTGGACAATGAATATAAGCCAGACCAGCTCGAGGGTCTGCTCAAATTTGTAGACGGTGCTAATTGTGTCTTGTGGGACGGGATGTTCACCGAGAGCGAGCTAGAGTACTGGGCGGGCTGGGGGCATTCCTCTATGGAAGAGGCGTGTAAGTTTGCAGAGAGGGCTAATATTGACCGTTTGGTCATTACACACCTCAGTCCAGGCCGTACGGATGATGAGTTAGACGCACTGGGTCAAAGTCTAACCTCATCTAAGGTTTCTTTCGCTATTCAGGCGCGGGAGCTTGAGTTTTAAATGAAGCGGATACAGGTGGAGGCGAAAAAATATATTTTTCGAAAAGGGGATGCGGCCAACGGTGTATATTTGGTGATCTCGGGCCAAGTCGGTATCTTTTTACCCAGTAACTCGGGTGAGAAACCAAATTTTATTGTAAGGGAAAACGAACTGTTCGGGGAAATGGGTGTTGTGAGCGAACAGTCACGCATGGCAAACGCGCAGGCGACGACTGAATGTGATCTCTTGTTTGTATCGCGCGAAGAATTTGATCAGATGGTTGAGGGGTCTCATGTTGTGGTGAAGGGTGTTTTGCGGATTCTTGCAGATCGATTGTGGAGCGCACAGGTGGCAAAAAAATAGCGAATTTAGATCCTTCAAATCGTAAAATGATCTGAATAATAAAAAATACCTGAATGTTTGCCCAAGTGCACCGTTAAAAATGAGATGCCCGCGGTTAAAGAGTAAAGTGAGGTACATTATGTTGGTTGGATATACACGTATTTCAAAAGTACAACGCGATGAAGATTTGCGCGACCAAAAGAGGCGTTTGCAAAAATTCGGATGTGACGATGCAAACATTTACACAGAACAAACCAGTCAAAAAGAACCTAGGTTAGCTCTAAAAGCGGCCATGGATATGTTGAGAAGTGGCGATAAGCTTGTTGTCGATAAATTATCCCATCTTGGTTTTGAAGCCAGCGACATAGGTCGATGTTTTGACAGTATTGATGCCCGCTCGGCCCATATCGTGGTTTTGGATGTTGCGGGGCAAGTCATGGACACATCGACGAAATCTGGACAGAGTATTATGAGCATTGTCATGGCAGTCTCCGATTTGGCATCGCAGGCGCAGCGTGAGACAAAACTGGAAGGATTGTCAAAAACACGCAAAGCCTATCGCATTACATGAGGTCAGCGGTTTTAAAATACATTTTTCTCTTGGGACTAGGGTTGCTTCCCTCATCTCTCTTTGCGCAAGAACGTGTGCCTTGTTCTGTTCAGCTCTATTTTGAAAATGATGAGTTTGGACCAGCGGCAGAATACCATTTGATTGCGCAAATTACCAATAGAACGGGTCGACCAATAACTGGGGCAGCCGTTCTATATTACGATGGAACTGGGGAGTTCATCGGGAACGTTGAGCTCAATTGTGCGCTTGAAAGGCCCCCCTTATTTTCGGGTAGTACGGGGCAGTGCTCTTCCAAGCTTCAAACCATTGACGGAAAGATGATGGAGAAATTTGGCACGGATATGTGGACAGACATCGTAAACTTTCAATTGCAAAAGTTAGATAGTATCCAATCTTGCGAAGTTGCAGGATATCGCTACGCGCCATGAGCGGCAAGTATTCCATGAGAACAAATTTTGGTAATTGCGGGTTAGCGGAGGGGATTAAAACAAACCCTCTTCCTTAGCAATAAGAGCGGCTTGTGTTCTATTGCCAGCACCGATTTTGCGATAGAGCGTCTTAACATGAAGTTTAATCGTAGGCTCTTGTAGGTCTAAATCCCGCGCGATTTCTTTGTTGGACTTACCCTTTGAAAGACCTTCCAATACTTGTAATTCACGCCGCGAGAGCTTTTCTGCCAGTGGGTTGGGTGCTTTTGACTCGTCATCTGCTGTCATAAAGTCGATAGGTGCATATTGCTCACCCATCGCCATAAACCGTACGGCATTAACAAATGATTTGGCGGACAGATTTTTAGGCATAAATCCAGCAGCGCCAAGGGCCAAGGCCTCTTCTGCAACCGAGCGCGTGGCCATTCCAGACATGAGTGCAACGCGCTGGCCTCCAGCGTATTCCATTGCGCTTTTAAGACCCTTTAAGCCCGACATGCCAGGCATATTGTAGTCAAGCATTATCAAATCGAAACGCGTTGTTGCCCTATCTACTTCCTTTAGTGCACTGTCGAGGTCACCTGCTGTCACGGTTTCTATGTTGCCTTCATTATCCAGAAACATGACCAATGTGTCTCTGAGTAAATCGTGATCATCTGCAATTAATATTTTCATCTATTCTCTTTCACCGCTGGCATCACCACACCCGTGGGGTAGATAATGTGCGAAAAAGGATTGAAAAACAACCACAAATACAGGTTTTGATTCATCGGCGAACGGGTAATTTAGAGGAAATATGAGAAATATGCAAGAAAAACAGCGCCTGAAACAATCCTAAAGGATAAATATATTAGCTATATGCTGGGATAGCTTTAAGCGTATTTTTGAATTTTCTTATAACTTTCGTTCGCAAAAAAGTTGCTAAACCACCCAACTTTGAGCAAAACGCGACGCAATTTGTGCTTTTAGGTCGAGACTGCTCATATTAAGCTTGCCGTTAAGCGTAGTGGGGGATGCGAGCTAGGCGAAATATGAGTTTCGTTAAATGCCCTGTTCTATTCATGTAAATATACATTAGCATCAAAAATGATACGTCATGCTATTTTAAAATTTAAATACTCAAATTTATACTGACAAAAGTAACATAATTCCACAGCAATAGTTGGTTTTAAACCCGAGTAAATTGTGCCTTCGTTTACTTTCATGCTCACCGGCGAGTG
>WTIQ01000079.1 GCA_011525185.1 Paracoccaceae bacterium
GTTGAAGCTTTGTTATTTGCCTCAGCAGAACCGATGTCCGCCAAGGCGCTCAACGAGCGAATGCCCTATGGATCAGACGCCGCAGAAGCTTTGGTTCACTTGCGCAAACGGTATCAGGGCAGGGGGGTGCATGTGATGAAAGTTGGCGATGCCTATAGCTTTGCAACCTCGCCTGACTTGAGTTTTTTGATGCAAAAAGAGCTCGTGGAGACACGCAAACTCAGCCGCGCAGCCATCGAAACTCTTGCTATTATCGCCTATCATCAACCAGCAACGCGCGCCGAGATCGAAGAAATTCGTGGCGTGAGCGTCTCTCGCGGGACGATTGATCAGCTAATTGAACTGGAATGGATTCGATTTGGGCGCAGAAAATTGACGCCAGGGCGTCCTGTGACCTTTGTTGTGACGCAGAAATTTCTCTGGCACTTTGGACTAGAAAGTGCGCGCGATCTACCTGGTTTGAAGGAGCTCAGGGCTGCGGGGCTGCTCGAGAGTCAACCGCCTGACGCCCAGACCAGCGGTGATGATGATTTAGAGGGAGATCACATTATGGCTGATGGTCAGACAGAGATGTTTGAGGATTAGTCGCGTCATGCGTAAGAATTTTGTAATCTTTCGCCGATAAAGCATTTTTAGCTAAGAGTTGATAATTTTTCTGTTTGGAAAATGTTCTAAATCAGGGGCTTATGGCGGTGGCACTGGTTTAGAAAAAAGTCAATCGCTATGGGAACAAACGTGGAAATAGGCAGGTCGTTATGAAACTAAATGGACTGATAAATATGGTTATCCGCATGGTTATGCGCAATCTGCTCAACCGTGGCGTAAATAGCGCATTTGATATGGTCGACAGAAAGCGGGCAAAGTCGGGCAAAGCGCAGCCAGAACAGCATGATGGGCCGTGGAATGAAAAGGGAAAGCAAAATACCAAGCAAGCGATGCGTACGCTTAGGCGGTTCAAGCGCTTCTAAAGTGTTTCGAGAGTTTTAAACCCTGTCCCTGATAGTTTGACGCAATGTCGATTCCGTAAAGTGCGCGGGGCGTTTGGCTCATATTTTCATAAATGAGCCGTCCGACCACTTGGCCATGCTCCAGCAAAAATGGTGCCTCATGGCAGCGTACTTCGAGTACTCCTTTTGACCCTGAGCCTTGCGCCGAATACCCAAACCCAGGATCGAAAAAACCAGCATAATGGACGCGAAATTCACCAACCATTGCCAAATAAGGTGCCATTTCTGCCGCGCAATTTGGGGGGATCGTAATCGCTTCTCGGCTGACAAGAATGTAGAAGGCGGACGGATCAAGAATAATTTTGCCCTGATCTGTGCGTACTTCCTCCCAATATTCTTTTGGCTGGTAATGATTTAACTTAGAGAGGTCGATCACACCAGTATGTGGTTTTGCGCGATATCCTACCAAGTCACCGTCATTTGGCTTAAGATCTACAGAAAAGCCTAGCCCGTCCGATATGATCGCATCTCCTGATACAATTGGACTTTGCGCATGCAGGGATTGAAGATCAGCATCTGACATAAAGGTATGCCCTGACCGGAAAATAATCTGGTTTAACATTTGACCCGTGCGTGCAACGACGGAAAAAGATCTGGGGCAAATTTCAACATAAAGTGGTCCGCTATAGCCATCATTGATACGATCAAATTCGTTTCCATAATCAGTGATAACGCGGGTCAACATATCAAGGCGACCGATAGAGGATTTTGCGGAAGCTGCGGCAGCTAAACCTTTTGGTAGATGGAGGTGCTCTAGAAGAGGGACAACATAAACGCATCCTTTTTCAAGCACAGCACCCTGTGTTAGATCAATTTTGTGCATCGTGAATTCGGCCAGCTTATCGGCCACCGACGATGTCTTGCCTGACAAAAACGAAGCGCGGACACGATACGCAATCCGACCAAGGCGCAAATCAAGAGAGGCAGGTTGAATTTGACCCGATTCTAAAGGTGCCGCGGCATTGATCATTCCATTATCAAGCAACGTGCTTATCTGTTGATCGCACAATACACCCTCTGGAAACTGTATCATGTAAGCCTCTTTGCCTGAACAAAAACGCCCGCGTCTCAAGGCGAGAGCGGACGCTATTTAAATACCTTGGTCGGGCTAGCAGGACTCGAACCTGCGACCTCCCGTCCCCCAGACGGACGCGCTACCAGGCTGCGCTATAGCCCGAACATGAAGACCTTGTGACTGAATTTTTTAAAAGGGGCAAGGGCAAAACCCAATGCAGAGGTCTATTCTATTTTGCGTGCAGCCGATTTTGCAAATTTTTGAGATCTTCTGCAAAAGGCTGCAATTTTTCAAGTTGCGCTTGGTTCAGCGGTGTAAGCTCTGAAAGACGTTTCAAAAGAGATGTGAAATTGGGTGACACAACTTCTTTCTTAGTGCTCTGTTGGGGCGTCACCGCTTCTGAATTTGGAGCAGATGGCTTATTTTCCCCACGCGTCTCAAGATTATCTTGCTCGGTTGTTGACCAAAAGTTTAGTGTCGGTTGCTCGTCCACTTGTGGCTTGCTCTTGACTATCCGTTTTTTGACCGCTTCAGCCTGTGTATCACGCATCTGCTCGGCATGCGTTTCAGTTTCGTTTGCTGCTTTCCCCTCACGTGCGGCGATCTTGAGAGTGGGCGTATTCATGGTCAGGTTCGGGCCTTTTGGCGCGTCTTTAAATAAACCGAGTGATGTAAGATCAGAGAGTGTCGGGGCGTCCTCACGACCTTCGGGCGCTTCAAATTCATTCTCGTTATTGAGCTTATTCAACGTCTGCGCAGGTATCGCATCCCAGTCAAGCTTGCGCACTGGCGCTTCGTCCTGATCCAGGGTGCCTTCCTCTTGAAGGGTATGATCTTCGGCCCCTTCTTTCAATGCGCCTCGTCCATCCGCCGTATTCCCCGCGAATGAGGGCAAAATCCCTTCGAGTATTGCGCCATCGTCTTCTGTATCCTGTGCAATTTGATCTTCCGTTAAGCGATCAGAGGGTGTCTCAGCCTGTTGTTGATCGTCTGATGTAACGGACTGTTCTGAAGCCTGCGCGACATCTCCCAGGTTGAGCTCAGTATCTGCTGGCTCTATCACTGTTTCGCTGACAGGAGACGTAAGGATGTCTTGCTGCTCAGCTGCCTGCGACACGTCCTGATCGATGTTTTGCGATGGGTGAGCAGAATCATTCAAATCTTTTGCATCTATCCACTCGACTTGCTCCTCAGCCTGAGAGTTAGGATCTAACTCCTGTTCTGCAAAGTCTAACGGCTGCGACAGGTCTGTTACGTGTTTGATTCCATGCTCTTTTAAAACCTTTTGTGCTCCTTTGATGGTCAGTCCATCAACGTGAAGCATTTGCTTAATGCCTCCGATTAAAAGCATATCCT
>WTIQ01000383.1 GCA_011525185.1 Paracoccaceae bacterium
CACCCATCCCTCAATCCTTTGCAAATAAAGCTAAATTCTAACCGGTTTCCTACATCCAATGACTAAAGGTAAAAAGGGGAGGATTCATCGAAACCTCCCCTTTTTGCAGTTTGTGTGTTCTTTTTAATTATTGAAGCAAACGCCGCGCGATAACCTGCGCCTGAATTTCGGCGGCACCTTCAAAGATGTTCAGGATGCGCGCATCGCAGAGAATACGGCTGATCTTATATTCAAGCGCAAAACCGTTGCCGCCATGCACCTGCAAACCGTTGTCAGCAGCCGCCCATGCGACCCGTGCTCCGAGAAGCTTTGCCATCCCTGCTTCCAGATCGCAGCGACGGTCGTTGTCCTTTTCATAGGCGCTAAAGTAGGTCAATTGGCGCGCAACCATTATCTCCACCGCCATCATCGCGAGTTTGTTCGCCACGCGCGGGAATTCGATCAATGATTTTCCAAATTGTTTGCGATCTTGTGCGTATTGCATGGAGACGTCCAAGGCAGATTGGGCCACACCAACGGCCCGTGCAGCAGTTTGGATACGTGCACTTTCAAAGGTCTGCATCAATTGCTTAAACCCTTTGCCTTCTTCTCCGCCAAGAAGGTTTTCACCCTTTACATGAAAATCGTCAAAGCCGATCTCATATTCTTTCATTCCGCGATAGCCGAGCACTTCGATCTCACCACCAGACATGCCTTCAGTCGGGAAAGGGGCCTCATCTGTTCCAGGCGCTTTTTCGGCCAAGAACATGGACAAACCACGGTGATCGCTGCTCTCTGGATCTGTGCGCGCCAAAAGGGTCATGACATGGGTACGCGCGGCGTGGGTGATCCATGTTTTGTTGCCCGTAACACGATAATCTTCGCCATCCTTAACAGCACGCGTTCTGAGAGCGCCGAGGTCAGAGCCTGTGTTAGGCTCGGTGAAGACAGCAGTTGGAAGTGTCTCAGCGCTTGCAATTTCAGGGAGCCATTTCTCCTTCTGGGCCTCTGTTCCACCGCACAAGATCAACTCCGCTGCAATCTCAGAACGAGTGCCAAGAGACCCAACGCCGATGTATCCGCGTGAGAGCTCTTCTGACACAACGGCCATAGACGCCTTTGACATCCCAAGACCGCCAAATTCCTCTGGAATGGTCAATCCAAAGACACCAAGCTCGGCCAGCTCTTCGATGATCTCCATCGGGATCAGCTCATCTTTCAAATGCCATTCATGAGCAACGGGTTCGATGCGATCAACTGTATAGCGACGGAATTGCTCACGGATCATTTCAAGCTCTTCATCAAGGCCAGAAGCGCCTACGGTTACATCCGCACTGTTTTCACGCATCAACTCCACAAGACGCAATCTTGCGCCCTGCGTATTGCCGTTCATCGTCAAACTCATAACAGCTGGATCCATAAGACCACGCATTTCTTCCTGCGTGAGCCCGATGTCCTGAAGGCGCAAAATTTCGCCCTGACTCATAGGAATGCCGCCATAGATTTGCCAGAGATACTCTCCAAAAGCGATCTGATGGATCAATTGCTCCGTTTCGCCAAATTTTCCGTCATTTGAGAGCGTCTCGGCCCATTTTTGCATTTGGCGCAGAGACTCAACATAAGTGGCAAGCCAAGCCAAACCGTGCGCAGCTGTTTGTTCTTGCTCAATCTTTGCACCCGAAACACGGCCCTCAACTTCTACCTTCGCGCGAAGCGTTTGAGTTGCCGTTTCAAATAGTCCTTCGAGTTTTTCCAACGCAGTCGCACTCAATCCCAGCAAATCTGAGAGAATGAGGGGTTGGTTGTCGATCATACTTTGTCCGTCATGCGCCATCAAACGTCCTCCTATTATCCTGCACGTGCATAGCTATTATGCAACTGCAGCGCAACAAAAATGCGCATGCAGCATGAAAATTAATCTAATCTTGCTGATAGATTTTTTTAGTGCGACCTAATGTCAATCATGATAGCCCACAAAATATGACCTTTACCGATATATTTGGCTTATCTGAGATCGTTGTTTTTCTCCTTACATTGCTTGCCTTTTTTGGTGGGGTTGTAAAAGGCATAGTCGGCTTTGCCCTGCCCATGATCTTACTGTCGGGGCTCACTCTGGTTGTCCCTGCGCATACAGCTTTGGGGGCACTGATCCTGCCCACAGTGGCCACAAACTTGCAACAAGCTCTTAGTCAAAATCCACGAGATTTAAAGTACTCGATCATTCGACTGCGCGTCTTTCTCATCACGGGCGCGGTCTTTCTCATACTGGGTGCTCTTGTCACACCGTTTATGCCCCTGAATGTGTTTATGACCGTATTGGGCGCCAGCATCGTTCTCTTTTCACTTTACCTTCTTATCGGATTTCAAGTCACGCTTTCTCCCAAGAATACCGCAGCTGCGGCGGGCATTGGAAGTCTCGCAGGTTTTTTGGGGGGCGTCTCGGGGATTTGGGGTCCACCGACTGTCGCCTATCTGACGGCGCTTAACACGCCAAAAGACGAGCAAATTTCATTACAGGGCGTGATCTATGGGTTAGGCGCGGCCCTCCTGCTGATCGGACATTCCATTTCTGGTATTTTCAATACAGCTGTTATGCCGCTTTCTGCACTTCTTGTATTGCCTGCCTATATCGGCATCAAAATCGGCGCACGCGTGCGCGACCATTTGAACCAAATGGTCTTTCGCTATGCGACATTGGTGATTTTGCTGATCGCTGGGCTTAATTTGCTTCGACGGGCCATTTTCAGCTAATACTAAGACCTGGACGCATGAACATCGGCAAAAAGATCAGGGGATAGTAGGTAAAAGGACAGAGCGTGTGCAATCACGGCGATTGGCTTTTGAGCATACGATCGGTGTCAGCTCCTTAGAAACACACACACGAATTTCTTGAAGAAATGCGCCTTTGCACGTCACTCGCACCATATTATCTCTCAGGTCAGGATTTGCCTTTAAAAAGGCCTCTTCTACAATCTCAGCGTTCAGCTTGAAATCTTTATTGACTTTGGAAAAGACACTAGGGATCGTGATTGCATTAAAGGCGCGGCGCGATAAGGCGTAATAGTCTTCTGCGCTAAGCGCTGTGCAGGTTCCGTGTTTCTTCCATTGATGCCAAGCAAGCCCAGAGCTGCCCATGATATCTGACATTCCTTTTGTCATGGCACGGCTCGGTGGTTTCTCCGCTGTTTTGCAATAGGCAGGCCAGTCCGTTTTCCCCTGTGGCCATAGACCATGCAACGGCCGGCCGTAATCTGCCTCTTTCGCGGACTCGGCATCCTGTGCACGCCGCTCCTCCATCACACACCCGCGCGGAGACCTGCTGAGCGCAATAAGATACTGGTCCAGCCCCTCGTCGGCAGTTGCAGCGTTTGCGAAGACAACAAGGCCCGCAATACGC
>WTIQ01000332.1 GCA_011525185.1 Paracoccaceae bacterium
CTTGGCACTATATTGGCTATGCGGGCGGGATATGATCCTGTGCGCGGTGCCCGCTTCTTTAGTCGCTTGCCCGATCCAGGTGATAAGTTTTTAGGAACCCATCCGCCCAGTGCAGCCCGTGTCGAAATGGTGCGACGCACCAGTGTTGGGTCTTAAAACTGACATCTTAAATGTGTCGCAGCGACACCTCGAAATGGCACGCAGCTTTAAGCCGAATTCAGCGGCAACACATTTTTGGCAGGCTGCACCAGATCAAGTATTGCCGCTTCGATATGCGACGCGCTCAAGCAAGCGTCTTCGTACATTTCTTGGGGAGAGGCTTGGTCAATAAAGCGATCCGGAAGCGTCAAGGTACGAATTTTCACACCACGATCTAGCTGACCCGTTTCTGCCAAGTGATGTAAAACCATCGCTCCAAACCCGCCAACCGAGCCTTGTTCAAGGGTAATAAGCGCTTCGTGATGGTGCACCAATTGCAAAATAAGATCCGTATCAAGAGGTTTAGCAAAACGCGCATCTGCCAAGGTGACGCTGATGCCATACGCCTCAAGCTGTTTTGCAGCTTGCTCCGCTTCTTCAAGATGTGCACCAAAGGACAGGATCGCCACGTCACTGCCCTGCGAAACAATACGACCCTTCCCGATTTCAAGGGGTTCGCCCCGTTCAGGCAAGAGGACACCCGTTCCATTTCCGCGCGGATAACGAAACGAAATTGGCCCCTCATCATGGGCTGCGGCCGTTGCAACCATATGCATCAACTCCGCTTCATCAGAGGCCGCCATCACGGTGAAGCCAGGCAAAGTGGCGAGATAGGCCACATCAAAGGCCCCTGCATGGGTCGCCCCATCCGCGCCGACAAGGCCCGCGCGGTCTATGGCAAAGCGCACGGGCAATCCTTGGAGCGCGACATCATGCACAATCTGATCATAGCCTCGCTGCAAAAAGGTGGAGTAAATCGCACAAAAGGGTTTAAGACCGCTCGCCGCCATCCCTGCTGCAAAGGTCACAGCATGCTGTTCGGCAATACCAACGTCAAACACCCGTGCAGGAAAGGCATCGTTTAAGATATTGATCCCTGTCCCAGAGGGCATTGCCGCTGTCACGCCAACAATTTTTGGATCATGACGCGCCTCTTGGGTAAGAGCCTTTCCAAAAACACTTGTGTAACTGGGCGCATTTGGTTTCGATTTGACTTGTGTGCCAGTTTCGACGTTGAATTTAGAGACGCCGTGATAACAATCGGCAGATTGTTCAGCGGGGGCATAGCCCTTTCCCTTAACCGTACAGGCGTGGATTAACACAGGTCCTGTCGCACGAGCCCGCGCGGCGCGCAAAACGGGTAAAAGCTGTGATAGGTCATGCCCATTTATTGGGCCAACATACTCAAAGCCAAGCTCCTCAAACAATGTACCAGACCCGTGAATGCCCGTCACAAGTTGCCGCGCTCGTTTGGCTCCGTCACGCAGAGGCGAGGGCAGTGCCGCTTCAAACCCTTCGGCCAAGCTCTTCATCTTGGCAAGCGGCTCATTGGCGTAAAGACGCGAAAGATAAGAGGACATCGCCCCGACAGGAGGGGCGATTGACATCTCATTGTCGTTCAAAATGACAAACAACCGTCGCCCTTCCGCGCCAGCATTGTTCAGCGCTTCATAGGCCATGCCCGCGCTAATCGATCCATCCCCGATCACCGCGATAGCATCACCCGTCGGAAGGCCCATGTCTCGCCCGATGCTAAAGCCAAGGGCGGCAGAAATTGAAGTGGAACTATGAGCCGCGCCAAAGGGATCATATTCACTCTCGCTCCGCTTGGTAAATCCGCTTAAACCATCCTTTTGACGCAAGGTGCGGATACGATCTCTACGTGCTGTCAAAATTTTGTGGGGGTAACATTGATGCCCCACATCCCATATTATCTTGTCAAAGGGCGTATTAAAAACCGCATGCAAGGCAACGGTCAGCTCAACCACGCCCAAAGAGGAGCCCAAGTGTCCACCTGTTTCGGACACCGCTGAAATCACCTCATCGCGCACTTCCTTGGACAATTGCATAAGCTGTGCATCACTAAAGTGGCGCATATCCGCAGGGCTGATAACTTGGTCCAATATGGATGTGGGTGTGTTTTGCATTTTATCCTCTTTGAGAAAAAAAGAGCGCCACGCTTAGCAACGCTAACCGTGACGCCAGTCTCCTGTAGCCAACAGGAAGGGAACCGGGGCGAAACTGCCCCGCATTTGACCCACGGGAAAATGGGTCAAATCAGGCTGTTGGTGGAGCAATCCTTGACTGCTCAGCACCGACATTTGATATGACACCACATCAGGCAACGGTCTCGTCTATGATCTGTTCATAGTATGAGAAACTGTCCGGTGTGGGATCATCCGCTTCTTTGGACTCAGGCGGCAGAAAGCTAGAGATCACGATCAATATGTAGATAAAGACCCCCATGCCTCCGACCAGTGCTCCTCCGAACAAGGCTCCAGCAAACATGTTGCCAAACCCCTCTGCCCGAATGCGCTCTGGTGAAAAGTCGCCGTCAAAGATCTGTCTTTTGGAACTCATGGTTACTCTCCCTTAATCCAGCGGCGCAAAGCCGTGTTCCTGTGCCCAGAGGTACCAGTTATCCACCACCGTTCCGGTGAGAAGGATACCAATGCCCCCAGTGATCGGAACGAGGACAGCAAACCACCACGCCCAGCGGTGAATGCCTTCCATTGTGGCGTTAAAGCCCATGGTCCAGCGCCAAAACAAACCTGCTCTTTCAGAGGCCGTACCCCGATCTGCAATTTGTTCCAACTCGCGGTCACCACCGTAACGAGACACCGCAAGGATCGTGGCCCCATGCATCGCAAAGAGCAGAGCTGATCCATAAAGGAAGGCAATTGAGAGCGCGTGGAACGGATTGTAGAACAAGTTTCCGTAGGTCACTGAAAAGGTCATCGTCCAATCCAGGTGTGAAAAGATCCCATAGGGCACCGCTTCAGACCAGCTCCCCATGAAAACGGGACGGATCAGACCAAGCACAAGGAACAACCAAATCGCCGAGCCAAAGGCATAAAAGACATGCTTGCCCATCTTGAGTTGCTGCGCGAGCACATAAGAGCGTGCCCACCAACACATCACCGACACAAGCAGGAAGAAACTGGCGATAAACCATAATCCCCCTTCAGCCAGAGGCGGAATGCTCAGGCCATATTCTGGCGCAGGCGGCTCAAGCGAGAAATAGAACAAATCCCGCGCAAACACCGCTGGGTTCCATCCCGCCTGTTGCCAATAGCTCAGACCGACGATCATGAACCATGCCAAACCAGAGGCAAGCGAGGCAAAGCCTAATGCACCCAGATAAAAGGGACCAAGCTGTGCGTTGCCGAACCATCCAAAGAGTCTGGAAAAACTCGTGCCTTCGCTGCGTTCGCGTAGGTCCACGTCCTCAACCATACCCATTTCTGGAGGGCCCTGAACTTGCACCTGAGTAAAGATATTCTGATACTCAACCATTGATACCTCCTTCAAGATCGACCCAGAAGGGCAAATCGACATACCAATACCACCAGTCAGCCCAAGCATCGAACCAGACAGTGCCCGAGACGACTATACAGACTGCAGACCAGAAGGCGGCATTCAGTGCCAAGAATAGGCCAAGCCGGTGGATACCGAGCGGCCCGATGGAGTAGCCGATAAAGTCACGAAAGAAAGTGTCCTCGTGCTCTGGCTGACGCATGGTTTCGCCTTTTTCTGGGTTTGCCGCCGACAAGATCAATGATCCGTGCAGAGCCAAAGCCAATGTGGTGGTAAAGAAAAAGGTGATAGCGTTCATGTGCGCCGGGTTGTAGTGGAAGTTACCGTAGGCATAGCCCACATTGTTCACCCAATCGAGATGGCTGAATATTCCATAAGGAAAGCCATGTCCCCAAGCGCCCATCAAAACCGGACGAATGACAACGAGGGTGATGTAGGCAAGGATCGCAAAGCTAAAGGCAAACGGGACATGTAGACCCATCCCCAATTTTCGTGCGATTTCTACCTCACGTAAGGCCCAACTGATAAAGGCAATTGTCGCGCACATTGTAATGAGCTGCCACAATCCTCCCTCAGCCAACGGGGCCATACCCAACCCGACCTCTAATTCGGGTGGTTCAATGGAGATCAGAAACGGGTTCCACGTGCCCCCGATCGCTGCTCCATAAAATATAAGTACCGTTCCAAGAAGTGCAAAAAAGGCTGTGGTCACTCCAAAAAACCCTACATAAAAGGGTCCTATCCAGAAATCGAATAGATCACCGCCAATTAACGTTCCCCCTCGGACGCGATACTTCCTTTCAAAACTTAACAACGCCATTGTGTTTCTCCGCGCTATACTTTGGCTGCGCCGACTTTGGGGTAGTGGCCGCCCTTCTTTTAGTGTTGCGCTATGGGCATGGGGACAGCCCCATGCCCACAACTTAACCAGTTACACCGAAGTGCACTTAGCCGTTGTTTGCTGAAGACAGTTCAAACCAGTTGAAACCATCTGTGCTGAGCAGAACGAGATGAATCATTGCTGCCAACAAAAAGAGGAAAACACCCTGCACCACGAAAACGCGACGTGGGTCGAAAACCAGCCAGATTTTGTAAAAATTAGCCATGTCTCATACTCCTCAGAAATTGAACCAAGGCAGAACGATGTATGTTGCGATATGGGCAACTAAGCACGCAATTGCGAAAAGCCATAGTCCACTCATATACACAGAATGCAGCTCCTGCGCTTGTTCGTCTGTTAAACCTGTGAATGACAGGTCGCTTCTATCAGCCATAAACTTCCCTCCGGGTTGCTACGCTGACGCCGCAGTGCCCCTGCGGCCGGGTTCCGGAGAGGCTTCTCCGGGCACTCGGTTTCAAAGATGAAACCCAGTTTCGCTCTCTCGCTCCAACTGCGTTAGACCGAGAAAATAATCGGTGTGACCCGATGCGCTTCCCCCCAGGCACGCGCCAGTGGGCCGTGCAGCATTAGGGTTTGCTTGCGGATCACATCCAGCACCCAAAAAACGGTGGCAAAGGGAATTGCCAGCACGAAAATGATGCTGAAATAAAGAACATACTCGAAATTCCGGCGTTGGGTTGACCGGGTTTTGGGTAGCTCTGAGGTAACGTCACTCATCGTTTGCTCCTCCTGTGTTTAATGTCGTTCGGCTCGGGTCCAGCGCCATGACGGTTTCAACCACCACGCGCTCTGCGCCCTGCTCAAGTGCCGCTTTTTCCGCCGCATCCCTCAGGGTTTTTGCAGCGGAAATGCGCGTCAAAATGGGATGCTGTGCGACGATGCGATCAAGCTCTGCCTGTGCGTTCGCATCCCAAGGAAAATCACGGCGCAAGTTCGTTGGTGTCGCTTCTGCAGCATCCATATCGCTGCCCAAGGGCAAGATGTGAAACAGCGCATCAAAGAGACCATTACAGACCTCTTGCAAGAGATATGTGGCACCAGCGTATCCCATCATCGGGGTGCCAGTTGCACGTCTGATAGCCGCCCCTGGAAACGAGGCTGGAATAAAGGCAGGGCTCGGCCCATGACCGCCTTTAAGTTCTGCGAGATACATTTTTTCGTTGATGCTGCCCAAAACAACCAAAGGCCGTTTTTGCTCCATCAAGGCGCGCACTTCATTGTTATTGGTCTTGCTCCCCCGTGAGCGCGCGACGGCAAAGGCACAGGGCAACCCAAGATCGCCCTCAAGATAATTGCGAATGCCACGGGCATAGGTTTCATTTGCCACGATGGCAAAACTTGCCGTGGCAAAGAAGTCTTGTGTGACCGAACGCCAGAGATCCCAGACAGGTTTGATGGTAGAATGCTTTTCCCTCTCAATGAATGGCTCTGGATCAAGATCGAGCAATTCACCCAGTTTTCTAAGGAATTTTGTCGTACTATCCACCCCAATCGGGGCTTGTAGATAGGGTTTGCCGAGCACTTCACAGAGACCGCGACCAAATTCACGATACATACAGATATTCACATCTGCGTTCACAAGATCGCGCATTTCAGCGACATGTGCCCCAAGAGGCATAACCATGTTCACCTCAGCCCCTAGTCCCTCGACCAAGCGTCTGATTTCGGCCAGGTCGCTTGGCATATTAAATGTACCATACATCGGCCCAAGGATATTGACCCGCGGCTTGGCAACCTCCTCACGCTTTTTCTCGCGCGGCATACGCCCTTTGGTCATACCAAATTCGGTGAAAATCCAAGTCATGGCGCGATCGGCTGCTTCCCATTGATCTTCATCAATGGTGCGTGGCAAAAAGCGTTGGATATTGGTGCCTTGCGGCGTCACACCGCCGCCGATCATTTCCGCAATGGAACCCGTTACAACCACCGCAGGCAAGGCAGGATCAAGAGTGCCCCAAGCCCGCTTCATGGCACCTTCGGTTCCATCACGGCCCAGTTCTTCCTCCCCAAGCCCCGTGACCACGATGGGCAATTCATGAGGCGGCAACCCATCGGTGTAATGCAGCACCGACGTGACAGGCAGGTTTTCACAGCCAACGGGACCGTCGATCACGCATTGCAATCCCTTGACAGCGCAAAAGGCATAAATTGCCCCCCAATATCCGCCCGCGCGATCATGATCTTGAATTAACATCAGATCATCTCCTGCGCTTTGGCGGCGCGGGCCGCTTTATCGAGTTTCTTTTGATGCATCGCGCGGAATTCGGGACGCAGATTTGGCTCCCCTTCCCACACACCAGCGGTGTCACCATGCCCAACGCCTTCAAAGAAGGTGCGCATTTTATCCATACGCTCCCGCCCCGCGATGGCGGCATTGACCACCTCGGCCAGGGACCCAGCCCCAGCTGGCCCCATCAAAGGACGCGCTGAAATTAAATTGGTGAAATAAAGACCTGGGATCGCCAGCTCTTTAGCCTTTTGAACGACAGGCGTTGTTCCAATTGCGAGATCAGGCTGAAAGGCCTCCATCGCGGCGCAATCATCTTCAAGAGAGGCACGGAATTTGACCTCTACGCCTTTTGCCGCAAGCCAATCTGCATCTGCCGCAGACCAAGGTGTTTTGGGGCATGCGGTTCCCACATAGGGCAACTCAGCGCCGCTTTCGATCAGTAAACGCGCCACCAACAACTCACTGCCTTCATATCCAGATAAGGTGATACGCCCGTTGATCGGAGCATTCGCCAAAGCTTCTCTGATGGCGGGCAAAAAGGCATTTTGCGCCGCCGCCACCTTCTCATTGCTGAGGGCAAAGGCCTCTCCAATAGATTTCAACCATGCCGCAGTTCCCTCGTAGCCGACAGGGGCACTGCCTACGATCGGACGACCTGCGGCTTCAAATTCACGTACCGCTGCTGTGTAAAAGGGGTGAATGGCGGCCACGGCGCCGCAATCCAACGCAGCATAAAGTTCACGCCATTCGCGGGCGGGCACAACAGGACCCGCGGCAAGTCCCATAGGGGCAAGCATCGCCCCAATCATCATTGGATCAGCCGGGAACATCTCACCCAAAAGCGTCACAGTTGGGCGATCAGAGGCGCCACCTTCTGGAGCGGCAACGGGACCCGCTTCAATCTCTTGGCGCGCATAATTCAGCATTGCGCCAGCCAAGACATCCTTTGCCTCGGCATGGGTAGGAATGCCAAAGCCAGGCACATCGATACCAACAATGCGAACGCCATTGATTTCACTCGGTAAGAGGCGCAAAGGAACGCCGCTTGCCGTTGGAACGCATAAATTCGTCACGACGACAGCATCATATTTTTCAGGATCGGCCAACTCATGCACCGAATCGCGAATATCTTCGAATAATTTTCCCGTAACCAAGGTCTCGGAATTAAAGGGCACATAACCAACAGAGCGCCGTGCTCCATAAAAATGGCTCACAAATGTGAGACCATAGACACAACAGGCCGAACCAGACAGGACGGTCGCAACGCGGCGCATACGCAAGCCCACGCGAAGCGAACCAAAAGCAGGGCACATCGATTGCGGCTTATCATGCGGGCCTTGGGGGTAGTCTTTGGCAAATTGATCCAAAATCTCTGAATTGCCAGAGAGACGCGCCGCTTTTTCAAGCTCTGAGCCAGAATGACAGCCAAGACCATCCTGCAAAACAGGCGGCTCACTCGCTGTCTCGCGGGGGTGACATTGGATCACCTCAACAGCGGATGCATCATCATATGTGACTTCGTCACTCATTCCCTAGGCCTCGTCATATATCACTTCGAGCGATTTCTTTGGCGTTGCATTTTTGCCGCGCATATCCATGTCTGTGGCAGGCTCAAGCACCACATCACCGCCCGTGTCTTTGCTATCAAAGAGATTAAGCAGCCCATCTTGATCTAGCGGCTGGGGTCGTACTGGGGGCGCGTCTGCGACCGCTTCGGCAAGGCCTGAAAACAGGTCACCCCACTGGCTTTTTGACGTGCCAACGATCTGATAATTGGCTGACTTCTTGCGCAGATCATCATCCTGAGGAATCGCGGCAAGAATTGGAATATCCACAGCCTCGGCAAAAGCTGCGGCCTCGCCTGTGCCATCGTCTTTGTTGATGACCAAGCCCGCAACACCCACGTTGCCGCCTAATTTCCGGAAATACTCAACCGCAGAACACACATTATTGGCCACATAAAGAGATTGAAGGTCATTTGAGCCGACCAAAATCACCTTTTGCGCCATGTCGCGCGCAATCGGCAAGCCGAAGCCGCCACAGACCACATCCCCAAGAAAATCAAGGAGAACATAATCAAAGTCCCAATCGTGGAAGCCAAGCTTTTCCAAAAGCTCAAAACCGTGAATAATACCGCGACCACCACAGCCGCGCCCTACTTCGGGACCTCCAAGCTCCATTGCAAAAACGCCACCGCGCTTAAAGCAAACATCACCGATTGCCACCTCTTCCCCTGCCAACTTTTTCTTGGTCGAGGTTTCAATGATGGTCGGGCAGGCCTTTCCGCCAAAGAGTAGACTTGTGGTGTCTGATTTTGGATCACAGCCGATCAGCAACACGCGCTTGCCCTGCTCAGCCATCATGTGGCTCAGGTTAGCCAAGGTAAACGACTTTCCAATTCCGCCTTTGCCATAAATCGCAATGATTTGGGTTTTTGAAGTGGGCTCGCCCTGCGCTTCGGCGGCTTGCACATCTGCCAAATCCATATGCGCCTCTTCGCGCAAACGTTTGTCAAAATCCTTTAGATTTGGCACTTCGTCCTTCATGCCACGTCCTTCCAATTAAGCATCATTTTCAAACAGGCAGGATCCTCAAAGGCTTTGGGATAAGCTTTATCCGCCTGATCCGCTGTCATTTGGTGTGTGATTAAATCCGCAAGAGACAAAGCGCCTGTCTCAATCAAAGCGCGGGTTGCGACCATATCATCCTTTTGCCACTCTGCCGCGATCCTGATCCGCGCCTCCTTCATAAAGGCTGGGGGAAAGGCAAAACTCAGCGGATCGGTATAAAACCCTGCAAGGACAATCTCACCACCCTTTGCGATGCGGCTGATCAATTCGTTTAACAGCGGCCCATTGCCCGAGGCATCATAGATCGATTGATAATCGCGACGCTGATCTTGATCAGGAGAGATTACCTCATAGCCAACGGCTCCAGAGGTCCGCGCCTTATCAATCTCCCACACCGTTGGTGCCGGCGCCCCAGCTGCAAGGGTCAAACGGGCCAATAAACGCCCCAAGACCCCATGCCCAATAATCAAATCTGGCACCTGCTTGTCCAATCCCGCCATGGCATGACGGGCAGTTGCCGCAAGAGCTAGGAGGGCCCCTTCTGCACCAATGCCAGCGTCTAACTTGGTCATGCGATCGACCGAGGTCACAATGTGTCGAGCCGATCCGCCAAACAGGCCAAAGGCTTCAGAATAACAATTTGCCCCTGGCACAAAGACATGATCACCCACTGCAAATTCAGAGGGACCAGAAAGCTCTACTATTTCGCCAAAGGCCTCATATCCAGGCACCAGCGGATACCCCATGCCAGGAAAGGGAGGCATCTCTCCTGACCAGAATAATTTTTCTGTACCGGTTGAAATTCCTGAATGCTTGATCTGCACCACAGCTTCATTTTGCTGGGGAGATTTCAAGGCAACAGAGGTCATCTCGAGGTCTCGAGGACCCTGCATAACAACCGCATTTGCAAACATTTCGCCCCTCCTTCCCGCAGATTCGCGCCAAGCGTTACAACATTCGATACAAGTGTCAGTTTAACCTTACAGTCGAATGTGTCAATAAAAATAGACACTCTGACCATAAAAAGCTCGGAGTCATTTGATGCAAATCAAGGAAGACGTCACAAAAGGACGGGGTGCTTTAGGGATCTTTATGCTTTGAAAACCGACCTTTTTACACATATCTTTAATCGCTGAAGGCGAGCGTGCTTTGCCTGTACGCATCGCCATTGTGTAAAATGCAAAATACACATCCCCCGCGCGCGATGGGTATGCACCACCGCTCATTGGCTCTGAAATGAACAGGTGCCCACCGTCGGGCAGGGCGTTATAGACTTTATCCAATAAATGCAGGACCGTTTCGTCAGAGTGGTCATAGAGAACCCGAATCAACGAGATCGCATCAAAGCCTTTTGGCAAAGGATCATCGCGGAAAGAGCCTGGATAAAAAGAGATCCGATCTGTCAGGCCAAGCTCTGCCAAAGACTGCTCGGCAGCAGGTTCGACTTGGGGCAGGTCAAAAATCGTTGCAGAGAGTGTCTTATGCTGACCAACAACAGCCCGCAAAAAGGCTCCTGTTCCACCGCCAACGTCGAGCAAGCGTTGCACCTGACCCATAGGAATCATTTTGAGTGTGTCGTGCGCCACCAGCCTCTGCGAGGCTTCCATAAGGTGTGAATATGTATGAGAGACATCGGGCGGTGCATCATGGCTCGCCCCAAAAACATAGGGCCAAAACCGCGATAGCTCTGTATCAACATCATCGCGCAGCAAAGCAACTGGATCAGAAAGATCACGGTAAAAATGACGGTGATGCGTGATCATATCCACGAGACCTGGCACCCCCAACAAAGATGCCCCTTTGCGAGACAGGCCAAAGCGCTGCCCTCTTTTGCGCCGCAAAAGACCAAGCGCAACACCTGCTTGAAGCAAGATAAACATCCGCTCTTGGGGCAAGCCAACGTCATTGGACAGCTCCTGAGCCGAGAGGGGGCGATCCAGCAAACGATGCAGAAGCCGCAACTCAACCAAAGCCCAAAGCACCTGCGAATTTACAAACCCCATGACCAAATCAAAAATCTCTTCCCCTTCACGCCGCGCAAAACGGCGCAACAGGGGCGTGTCGGAGGCCCAAGATTGAAACCTCGGGCTTGCAAACAGACGGCTGAGGCTAAATCTCTTAGGTTTTGTTATAGGTATATCTGCCAATTCCGCGTCAGACGTCGCCATGAGACTACACTACACCCGTGAGGTTTTCTTGATATTCGGCGTTATTTTTTGCGCCTGAAGCGTCACCATACGAGCAAGCTGCGCTTCGCCCGGACAGGATGGGATAGAGGCAATAGCTCCGCCCAATATATCTTTGAGCCGCTGCATAGCCCCGCTCACACCAAATTCAGCGACCGCGTTGGGACGCGCATGCAAATCATCCTGACCCACAGGTTTACCCAACTCGTCTTGATCCAACATCACATCGCGCAAATCATCAGCGACTTGAAAGGCTTCACCAATACGCGCGCCTAATTCATACCAAGGCTCGGCGTCTTGCCCCGCGGCGACCGCTCCCATCTGGGTCGCTGCCACAAAAAGCGCACCCGTTTTAGAGCGGTGATACGATGAGAGATTGATCTTTTCTTCGCTCTCCCAGCCCTGACCTGCGCAAATGCCATAAGGCGGCCCCGTTTGGCGCGAAAGGATACGGATCAACTCAAGGGCGCGTTCAGAATGGGCTGGTGTTTGACGGGACAAAACATCAAAGGCTAAGACGATCAAACTATCCCCAGTCAGAACCGAAAGAGGCTCTGAAAAGGCGCGATGCACAGAGGCCTTTCCGCGCCTGAGATCTGCATCATCAAAGCAGGGCAAATCATCATGCACCAAGCTACCGCAATGAATCAATTCAAGAGCAGCCGCTGCGCGATCCGTCATCTCTGGCGCATCATCACCACAGGCCAGCGCCACTGTTGTCAAAATTGTTGGCCGAATACGGGCACCGCCTGGGAATACCGCATATTCCAATGCCTCCGTCAGCTTTGGAGGCGCATCGGGCGACTTGGTTGAGGCAATTGCACGCGACATTGCGGCCTCAATCCGCTCGCTTAAAGACGAAAATGTCGAATTTTTCAAAATATGTTCCACAAAGTTGACGCTTTACTGTAAATCATACTGGACACTTTGCCATAATGAGTCAACAATTGAATTATGAACTTGACAGTTGCGCATAATAGAACTCGCGGACGCGTCATTGTAATTGGCGCGGGAATTGCTGGCCTTGCCTCTGCCTTACAGCTCGCACAAGCGGGCTTTTCGGTCTCGGTTTTTGAACAACATCAACATGTTGGCGGCAAAATCCGCACCTTCCCATCCTCGGCAGGGCCAATTGATGCGGGCCCAACGGTCCTGACCATGCGGCCAGTGTTTGAGGAATTATTTAAATCTGTCGGCGAAAAACTTGATCAACATTTACAGTTGGTCCGACAAAAAATCCTTGCCCGGCACTGGTGGCCCGATGGGACCAGCCTTGATCTTTTCGACAATTATGAAAGCTCCCAAGAAGCGATTTATCAATTTGCGGGCCTAAAGGGGTTTCGCGAATTCCAAGCCTTTATGCAACGCACGAAGAGGCTTTTTGACGCCTTTGAAGCACCTATGATGCTCACCGCCGAACCGTCGCAATGGAATTTGACAAAACACGTTATAAAACACCCGAGCCTTATCAAAGATATGGCACCCTTACAGAGCTTAGCAAAAACTCTGGCAGGGCAGTTCAGTGATCCCCGACTTGCACAACTGTTTGGACGCTATGCAACTTATGTTGGCGGCTCGCCCTATCAGTCTCCAGCTCTCTTGAGTTTAATT
>WTIQ01000304.1 GCA_011525185.1 Paracoccaceae bacterium
CTGATACCATTAGTGACTATAGTTCGGACGATAAGCTAAAGTTCTACTTAGCGTCAGGGCAAAGCGAGCTAGATCAAAGTAACATCAGTAATGGAGATCTTGTTTGGAATAACCTCACAATAAATCTCGCGGGTATGGATGTAACGTCTCTGGATCAGTTGAACATTGTCTATGACTATATCTAAAGCGATTTGCATAGGACACTTACACAATGCTCACGCAAACTATAACTGAGCCTTCATCTTCTCAGTCTTTCACAGACGTTAATGGCCTGCAAATTGTTGGCTCAACGGTAAGTGACAAAGACTGGGATCAACATGTTGGTGGTGGGCACCTTAGAGCAGACCTCTCACAACTAAACGATCGCGACACGAGCGCAGCGATTACGTTTCAATGGTATGCCGACGATCTTGCTATTAGTGGCGCTACAACCAGCGATCTGATACTTGAAGATTATAATATCAGTCCAGAGACAATTTATCTGCTCGCATCGTATAGCACTCTGTCTGGAGAGCAAGTTACCGTGACTTCTCCCACGCTGGAGCAAGGCGACTGGCGGATTTTTAGTGGTGGTGAAGACGGGACTATCGCTGGAAGTAACCCTGCTCCTTTCATGGAAACGTACTCATTTTCCAACAGCAGCAGAACACATAACGGTGATGGCTGGTATGAGGATCGTATACTTGCAAGCGATACGCACTCGATCACAAGTGTTGGCGCAGCTGAAGTTGGCCTTTCCGCAATTGAAGGCGACAGCATAATAAGAATTGCAGCGACGGACGGGAGCAAGAGATCAGAGTTAGGCAACCGCAACTGGAATACTCGCTTGCAGGAAAATCACGATCTCTACTTTGCAGAAAGTTTATACTTGCCAAAAGAGGAGTGGGATGTCGTAACGCAATACTCAACTTTAATCTTTCAACATAAGCAGTATCCAGGCGCAGATCCAAATTTTGAAGTTAGGCTCAGCAATGAAGGTGATTATAAACTTTTTGTTCAAAGTCCATACGGTCACTACGGTTTAACCGGTGACAAACATAATGATCACACCATCGCTACTTTGAGTCCAGACACATGGCATGATTTAAAAATCCATTTGACCCCTTCGCAGGACGATAGTCTTGGGCAAGTAACGATATATCTCGACGGGGAGACTATTTTCTCTGAAACAGGTACCAACCTCAATGATCGTGATAATACAAATGACAGCTTTCTTAAGCTGGGCATGTACACCAACATTGAAGACAGCCGACACTATTATGTAGATTCTGTTGAGATGTCGACATTCATCCGCTCCACGGTCAGTGATTGGGCCGCTGGTGCTGGGTCTGAAAACACAGATTTGCAGACTCCCTCGTCTGTGAATATTAGTATTGCCGACCTTGCTCCAACTGGTTTGGCATTAGAATTTGTGGCGTTAAACACTAGCAGTAAGATTGCAAATGCAGTCAACGGTACATTTGATTTCTCGAACTTGGATACGTTTAGTCATATAGTTCTGGAGAGTTCTGCCTACATTCCAGATATATCTATTTCAGATGTGGTAAGCTCACTCAAACATATCGTTGGCCTCAGTACCCTGGAGGGTGCAGCTTTGCATGCAGCTGACGTAGATAACGATGATACAGTAGCGATTGCTGACGTTATCTCACAACTGAAGCACATTGTGGGTTTGGAGACGCTGAACACGTTTGACTTGGTTGATCCGACAGGTAGACGACTGACAGAGATCACAGAATCGAGAACAGACGTAAAAATGGTGCTAAATGGTGATGTGGACTTAAGCACGGCATTGAATAGTGAGTATGTATATCTTTAAAGACTTTGCCCGAATAGACTATCACGTAGATGATGTGTGATGAAGAAAGGAACTCAAAAACTATCTGAAAGGCACTCACGGATCCAATCGATAAACTATAAAACGAAATAAAAACAATGTAGTGAGATTTACGTGTGTTCTGGCCGCGGGTACCACGTGTTGGGTGATTTTTCCTTTAAAACAGTGATTAATGAATTTGCGCCCAACTTTGTGTACCTTTTTATGTACCCTTTAGTTGACGGTAACCTCTCTTTATGCCACGCCCGCGCGCGCCTGCGCATCTGTTTCTTGGTGTGTGTTGTTGCAGCTATTACTCGTTCCACATGGCAAGCAGTGAGTCGCTGGTGATGCCCAATCCATATTGCGAGTTCATCGGCTCGTTATGAGTGGAATTCCAAAGATGTGTTCCAGCATGTCTCTTGATTAAAAACTTTTCTATGGCAACGGCTTGGGCTTTTGTGAGGTTCTCCCGCACAATCTCAACCTTTAATTCCTTACTTACTGTGAAGAAGTATTCATTTATTTTTTAATTTGAGGAAACACCTGAAGTAACATGCGCAGGTCTATCGCGTGTGCCTTCGCCAATATATCGGACTACTCCGTCAATATCGCGGACTATGTAAACGACATGATCCGTGATTTCGTTTTGAATTGCCTCTTTGGTGAGCCTGTTGCGTCGAGTTTGCTCTGGGATTTTTGTAATCTTACCAGATGCAAGGTGGCGATCATGAGCTTTTACTTTGTGCTTAGGTCTATCTGAGCAAATCTTAATTAGCCGATCAACAGAAGATACAATTCCATCAATTCTTGATATGTATTGCATCGGCCCAGAATGAAATTCACCGATGGTGAAACCAGATTTCTCAGGATTACGGTCCCAACTGTAGCCTTCAGATGTATCTTCAATTAGTTTGAAATCGGGACTTACTTCAGATGATTTAAATGGAACAAGCGGATGCAAGTATAGGCCGAAGGCGCGCGTGTCTTTGTCCAAAAATATATTCGGATGAAAGCTGCTCTGCTCAAATTGCTTAACTTCAAAGCCACCCACATGCTCTATAAATAGTTTGTCCACCTCATAGGAAAAAAGAGTGTTCGCAAAAATGTAGGGTGTCGCAACTTTTGTATATACCGCAGGCTCTTTCTGTTTATCAAAGCCCAACTCCTGAATTTTTCCCTGATTTGCTAAGTAATGCAGCCCTCCAAGAACGCCAGTTAACATAAAATTAACGCCACCGAGTGTCAGAGGATTTTGCTCACCACCAAATTTAGTTGCGCTGCACATTTGCACAAACTGATCAGCGGTAGGGCACGGATCAACGTATTGAAACCATTCCATCAGATTTGCATTCAGCCAATCTGTCCCCATTTTTGAAAGAGCGGTCTTTAGTTGTCGCTCCCAAGTTTTGCGCGAAACGTTTTGCATGCTTAATCAAAAACAAAATTCCCCAAGCAAGTAAACAAGCTAGCAATGCGACTTGCTTCTTAAATCGCTCGCGAAGTCGTCGCTAGTCGATAGGCACCATCACCTCGTTTCG